>CADBNO010000160.1 GCA_902796105.1 uncultured Lachnospiraceae bacterium
CTTTTTCAGCATCTCCCCCGTGTCCCGATCCAGCCAATAGATTCCGTCAGTGGTTCCTACCCAAAGCCTCTCCCCATCGTCCAAAAGTGCCGAAATCTCGGCTCCCGGCATCACGACCTGCAGGTTTTCAAACTGCTCTGCCTCCGGCTCAGTCTTCCCCGACTGATACAAAATTCCCGCACCGATCAAAACGATAAAAAAGACCGCTATGATCACAATGTTCTTTTTATTCATAAAATCAATCGTCCCGCTTCCATTCGATAATGTGTATTACAAAGTTTTTCCGCCTCGTTTCGGTTGTGAGTGACCAAAAGAATTGCACAATTCCCCGCACACTTCAGCCGCACCCCCTCCATCGTCCGCTCTTTCCAGTCAGGATCCAGATTAGAAAACGGCTCATCCAAAAGCAATAGAGCCCTTTCACATGCCAATGCGCGCGCAATCGCCGCCCGCCTCGCCTGTCCTCCGGAAATCTGATTTGGATATCGTTTCAAAAGCTCCTTAATCCCAAAAGTTTCCGCCAACTCTTCCGCCTGCCCGGTCCGCTCCGCTCTGCTCTTTTTGCCGGAGCCGAATAATATATTTTCCTGCACCGTCATATGATTCCACAGCAGGCTGTCCTGAAATACCATAGACACACCCCGCAAATGAGGATCTTCCGGCAAAATTTCCCCATTTCTCCGGATCTCGCCTTCATCCTGCACCAATAACCCGGCTATCATACGCAGCAATGTTGACTTTCCGCACCCGCTCTCTCCCTGAATGGACACTCTCTCCTTATCATGGATCTGAAAAGATACCTCATTCACTGCGCAAAGTCCGTCATAATGCTTACTGACCCCAATGATCTCAAACATATTTTTCTATCTGTTCCTTCCTGCTATCGCTTATGGTTTTTCTGCCAAATCCATGTTCCAAAGTAAAGCACCCCCACAGCCGCCAAACATACCGCCATCTGCATAAAGCAAAGAACGGCGACGGTTTCCGAAGCCCCGTAATGCAGATAATTATATATCTTGACGGAAAGCGGCTCTTTTCCCGCCGGCATCAACATTAAAGCAGTTCCTACATCGCCCAAAGTCAGCAGAAAGACCACAAGTCCCGCTATCACCATGCCGGGTATCATCATGAACACCTTCACTCTAAAAAAAGCCTGCCCTCTGCCTGTCTGCAAAAGCCTGGCGGCATCAATCCGATTGCGGTCCATGCGCAGATAACATCCATATTGGATCAGCATGGCAAAAGGCAGATATCGGATCGCCATACCGATAGCCGGCATAATATTTCCACTCCGCAAAACATGGAGTGGTGTATCACTGAAAAATTTCAGCACCCCGATTCCTGTCAACACTCCCGGGATTGCTAACGGAGCGATCGCTATCCCCAGCCAAACAGGTTTCATCGTTTTTTGTTCCGCTAACTGCAATGCCATCATCGCCGAAGGAATCATCGTAAAAGCAACCGCCCCCAATCCTGTAATCCCCGAATTCCATAATTCCTCTCCCGCAAATACATACGCCCCGGAGAGATTTCCCACATAAGGAATCAATGACAGCACAGGCAGTACGATCTGAAGTACAGCCACCAAAACCGCCACATCCCCAGCCATATTCATCAGCCGGGAGTATTGGGGGATCACTTCTTCATCATCCTTCATCGGTTTCACAACATTACGCAACGGCAGAATCCCCATGAGGATAACCGCCGCCGAAACAAAAAGCAGAGGAACAGAAAGCTCCATAGAATGCGCGCTCCTTCCCGCCGCTGAATAATCCGAAAAAATCTCCATGGCATATACATTTACCTGAAACAAAGACGGAATCGTATAGTCCGTGATAGACAGGACAAAAATAACGGCACCGATAGCCATAAGATACGGGAGCTGCTTGGGAAACACAATTTTCCAATATACTCTATCCGAGCTCCGGCAAAGCCACGCTGCCTTCCACTCCCCCGCATCTACCTGCTCCAAAGCGATCATCGCCGCCGCGCATGCGTATGGCAAAAAGGCAAATCCTTCTACGGTCACACACGGCAGAATTCCGGCCATGCGGTATCGCAAAAGGGAAGGAATAAACCTTCCCATCATTCGGACTA
Organism: uncultured Lachnospiraceae bacterium; assembly: GCA_902796105.1. GTDB lineage: Bacteria > Bacillota > Clostridia > Lachnospirales > Lachnospiraceae > Acetatifactor. The sequence goes on from CADBNO010000160.1 coordinate 2,098, forward strand.
AATTCATATAAGTCAACGCATAAATATAGGACGGCACCGGAGCGGTCAGCAGGAAAAACCAGCGCCCCAACGCGTTTCCCCGCTTCTTACTGTGTAACTTAACCGCAACAAAAAGACCGACACTCACACAACACACTGCGGTGAAGAAAGCAATTATAACAGAATGATACAATAATCCTGCACGACGCTCACTGAGAACAGGCAAACGATCCACTCCGCCTGTCACAGTGAGATATAACACCGGAACAAAGGCTAAGAGCAGATAAAGGATCATCCCTGCGCAGTTACCGTTTTTCCGAATTGCTAATTTTGTAAATTTCTTCCAGATCATGCTTTATCTCCTCTCTGTTCAGGGTAAACAGCATTGCCTTTTCATCCCCTGTTTCCGGAGTAAAACACCAATAAGAATGATAACAATTAAAATATGCCATCGCCGACATCCGAGGTTTCTTGTCCTGTCCCAAATGCAGCCACTGTATTCCCATCATCGTATGAAGCGAGGATAAAGAGTTCAAGATATAGGCACTGTTTCCTGTCACAGCGCCTTTATCATTCAGAAAACCGGCCTGCACAAGTTCTTCGTACATCTTTGCAAGATCAGGTTTCCGCCGCGCCCCGGTAAACAGTTGCATAAACGGAATGATGTGGCGATAATCCGCCCTTTGTGCAAACACATCATCCGCTACCGCATTCAACGCACCGATCGGCTTGTCATCAATATCAATGATCTTCTCGCCGGTAAGCATGCTGTTCAGATACATTCTGCGTTTCATCTCCGCCACTCCAAGCACCGTCCAGACTGCATCTTCGGTACAGCTCATGATCAGGCGCGGAGCCTCCGGATCCCCCTCCGGCATCAGCATGCCCTCCGTAAACTCTGCGGCTGTGCCCTCCAAAATTGTCAGATAGTCATTTTCCTCGCCTCTCAGCCTGACATAAGCATCCTGTTTGGAACAGAAAACCTCCAGGATACGCAACTCACCACGCGCCGACACACAAAATAACCGGGTACATACCATGGGATCGGCGATCACCTGTACCGCTTCCTTCAGTCCCTCGGTCTCAAGCAGCGCCCGATCTGCCGCCGCCTTAGTATCTGACTGAAGCATGATCTTTGACAATGGATTTTGCTCCAACCGGTATGCCTCCAGCAATCCGGTCAATTGTCCCTGCTTAAAATTCATATTTATCATCTCTTTCGCCTTTCCCTTTATAATTCACCGTTAAGCCGCATCTGTCTTCTGACATTTCCGAGAGAATTCTCCGCGTTCATGACCGTACCGGTTGTACTGCTGTGATTCATGATATTGTTCACATCATTTGCGTAATTGGCAAGTCCCTGACCCGCGTTTTGGGCAAGCGGGCTCTTAGCGCCTGCGTCATAAACCATAGACGTGATCTCACCTACGGTATTTCCGACAGTCTGGCTCATTCCAAAATGCACCAACGCGCCGCTTTCTCCGTGAATGGTCTCATCAATGGCAGTTCCAATGCCGATATCCTGTATTCCCAACTTACTGTTGATGGCTCCCGATATCTTGTCCGACACCACCATGTTCACATACGCCGACCCGCCCTCTCTGGCAAACTGAGATAGACGGGTTCCCCAGTTATTCGGATCAAGATTTGGATTATTCGTGTATTCATCAGCCATATTGTAGCCGGCCTGCGCAGGTATCAATACAACTTCCGAAGATCCACCTGTAAGACCCGCCAGGGACATTCTTGCAATCTTAGTACCGGCATTATCCGCTCTCGCCAGATCCTCCAGCGTCTGCGCTGACGCCTGTCCCAGGGTTTCAAAGAATCCCGGCGGCTTTACCATGGCATTGGGGTCTCCGCTAAGCTGTCCCGCATTGCTGTCCTGCATCAATTTCTTCACACTTGCAACCTCGTTTGCGGAAACAGTCTTACCGTCCTTCAGATCCTGCTGCATCTGTTTCAGCTTATTAAGCGCAAATTCATCCGCCTTTGATGCTTCTCCGTTTGCCGCTTTATTCTCCAATACCTTCTGATATCCCTGAAGCTGTGACAACAAAGTTCCCGTATCTCCGGAAACTGCCGGCCTGCCGGAGCTTTTCGCCCCCTTAGGCCATCCGGAATTTTGTGTCAGCCCCTTGGGACTCCGGCCTGATTCTGACCAACCACTGTCGTCCGCCAATGCCGTCAACCGATCCAGCCACAGGAAAAACCCAAATACTGCCAAAAATCCTGCTGCCGTCGCGGCAACCTGCTTTTTTCCCGTCCCGGCAAACGCGAATGAAAGCACCACTAAAAGCACCGTTACAACCAGCCGCACATAAAAATTATAGTCAAACAAAACCCATACTACTACATTGACCACTGTATAAACCGCAAATCCCACTGCAAGATAATAAAGCCATATCATTCCGTCCGAGTAAAACGGATACTCTTTTCGACTGCCATCGTGCAGTTTCTTGTTGGATGCCTTAATGAAAAAGATTCCCTGACCGATCTGGCTTTCTGCCCCCTGTCCAAAGGAGAAAAAGAACAGCAGCATAAATACAAAGACCGCAAAGGGATTTCGTATCAGAAAGCCCGACACGCTGGCACACAAGATCCCTGTTCTGAGAAAAAGCGTGTTCTTATCCGCCATGTTCCGTGACTCTCTCTCTTTCATGTAATGCTTCCTAAGAGAGCGTATACTAAAGAAATCCTTTAGCGGCGCGAACGGCCCCTTCTGCAAAATACGATAGATCAATCTGGGGATCAGCAGTCCTAAAGCAAACGTGAGCGGCGCCACCAGCGTGCCCGTCATAAAGTCACCGGCCTTGTCAAAGGGAGTAACTCCCTTAAACGGCGTTCCCTCATAGACACCTCCGCCAAACAGATAAGGTGCAAGATCACTCGCCCCCACAGTTCCCCTGCCAATCCACATAGTGTCATTCAAAATACACCAAAAATAGACATTAAACAAAAACATCACCGCATACACGATCACCATAGGGATCAATACCTGCGGTAAATGATGAATAAACGCCCCCGCCATGCCTTTGATATAATTCCACACCAGAGTCGGAAAAGATCTGGGAGTGCCGTGATCCGCGCAATAATCCTCCCACGTGGGATCAAGGAACCGCACATTCTGCTTTCGCTTCTGCGCCTTATAATCCTTCTTTACCGCAGATTCCAGCGCTTTATTTTTCTGAGTCTTTCCTTTTTTATCCTGTTTGGGCATACTGCTTCCCCTCCCCATGATGATACCAAAAGATTATTTTGTGGCAAAGATCTCCTGCATGTCCTTGCTGGCGGTTTCCAGCATATCATAAACTTCAGTCAGGTTTACGTTCATACCTTTCACTTTCAATCCCTCTACATCCGCATTCGGACGAATCGACAGATCAAAGAATCCCATCTCGATCAGCTCCTTCTCACGATCCAGGGAAATCACATAATCGATAAAGACTTTCGCGTTCTCCTCGTTGGGAGCGCCCTTGATCATAGCCGCAGTGTTCGGTGTGATCAGATTTCCGATCTCCCCATTCCCTTGATCCGTAAAGCACATTGTCACATGCGCGCCGTCCTCTAAGGCTTCCTTTGCGTCATCTGTATCCGTATAGCCGATCTTGACCTGTCCTGCCGCCGCCATATCTTTTGTCACGGAATTACCGTCCACCACCTGTACGCCGTTATCCTTCAAAGTCTGGAAGAATTCTTTTCCCTTATCCGCGCCCAACGCCGCATAAAGTGCCGCAGCCTGTGTGCGGGTCGTCCCAAACATCGGATATGCAATGGCGATCTGATCCGCATCATACTTACCGTTTGTCAGATCATAAATGGATGTGGGATAGTCCTTCGCATCCACCAGATCCGTATTGACCAGCAAAACCCTGGCTCTTCCGCCAAAAGCAGTCCAGTAACCCTCGGGATCCTTATAGGCCTCCGGGATATCCGCAGCCTCCGGCGATACATAGGGCTGCAAAACGCCCTGTCTCTGCAGCTCTATGGTCTGCGCAAACTCGTTGTTCCAGAACACATCACACACGGGATTTTCCTTCTCGGACAGAATCTTGTTCGTCAGTCCCGTGGTTTTGTTCGCCTCTAGGTCATACACCGGTTTCACCTTGATACCGGTATCCTTTTCAAACTGCTCAAATATCTTTTCGGAAAACACCTGGTCAACCGCCGTATAAACGACAACCTCGCCCTTTCCCGCAGCTCCCGCTCCTGCTGACAAACTTCCCGCCGTACTGCCTGCATTGCCTGTGCTGCCGTTACCGCTCTCCTGTCCGCCGCACGCCGCTAACGACATTGCCAAAACCCCTGCTGTCAATGTCAGCAAAATACCTTTACGTTTCATTTTCATTTTCCTTTCCGATTACATTATCAGTGTGTACACACTTATGTACACACACTTATGTATACACATTTATGCATATACACTAATTCACGATAAATGCTAGCATTTTGTGTGTCTATTGTCTATGTCGTATTTACGTCATATGCCGCAAACACGCACTTTTTCGAAAAAAAGTCCCGAATATCACGCGCGGGTTCTGCCGCAGCTCGGATTCGGGACTTCCGTTTTCTTATGCTATGTATGGATTACTCTGTCACATTAGAAACCGCCTCTGCGACCGCTTCCGTTGCGACTTCTACTGCATCTACAGCCGCGTCAACCGTCTCCGTCACCGCCTCTGCCTCTGTTGCGTTCACTGCTGCTGCCTTCGCCGCTGCTGCCGCCTCTGCCTCTGCTGCCTTTGCTGCCGCCTTCTCCGCTGCCAGCTGCGCTGCTGCCGCCTTACGAGCCTTCTCTTCCTCCTGCAGCTTTGCGTTTGCATCAGCCGTAGCCTGCTTCAAGTTCTCGATATCCTGATTGTACTGCTCGATATTTGCCTTCAGTTCGTTTACCTTCTCCGCAAGCTCCGGGAAATTCTCAGCAACCCAATCCGCTTTCTCTGCAAACATCTTCTCACCCAGTTCCGCATATACCACACGGATACTGCCTTCAGCCGTGGAGATCTTACCCTTCAGGGAAGAAACACCGCTCATCTCTTTTGCTTTGTTTGCAGCCTCCTGGCTCTTACTGGAAATTGCACTTCCCACTCCACTCAATTTGTCCAAAAAACCCATTGTAATGTCCTCCTTTATTTTCTGCCTTTTCGGGGCATCCCCGTTTTGCTTCCAAATTCTTTCAGCAACCATCAGTTACCATCAATTCACGTATGATTATACTATATATTCAGAAAAAATGATAGGCATAATTATATTTTTCTCTTTTATACTCCGGCCTTCGCCGAAATGATCCACGGCGCCGGCTGGTTCTCAAACACATTCTTGCTGGTCAGCTTGGACACTGCAATCTGGATCACCGTGAAATCCGTGATCCCGAACTTC
>CADBNO010000161.1 GCA_902796105.1 uncultured Lachnospiraceae bacterium
CGGTGATCACCTATGCGATGCTGCAGAACAAGCCCGGTGATGATGAGGATGAGCGGGGAATGGCTGTAGCGATAGAGTTTCAACCGGACTATGACACGTTCCGGTTTATTTATGTGCTGGACGAAGAGGATGGAGAACTGGAGCTGAAGCTGGCGATAGACAGCTGGTCGCGAAATTGGGTCAGTGTGAACAACTATGGCGTTGTGGAGCAAAGCGGCTCCGGCGGAGCTGCATATCACATCGGGGCGGTTTATGTGCCGGATGAGTTTACCTATCAGGAGTTGGAGCATTGGGCTGAGGTCGGTGTCGGGTTCACCTTTGATCCTACTGACGGGGATAAAGTGGAGACGGTTAATACCATCATAACAGAGTGGGCGGAGCAGGCGGCTGATAACGAAAGCTTTTATGACGTAGTGTTTGCGGAGAGTACGATCGGTGACAAGGCTTATTACACTTATTTTGCACCGGACGAAGCGATGCAGAATAAGATTGATGAACTGGCAGCCAAGTACAATTTCCGGTTTGATGCGCAGGATGCTGTGGATGCGGCGAAAGCGGAGCGGGCAAAGCTTTTGGATGCAGAGTCAATTTATGAGAGTCATGATGAAGTAAGCTGGACGCGGCTGTAAACGGAGCACAGGAGGACGATACAAATGAAATTGATCTCATGGAATGTAAATGGTTTGAGAGCATGTATGCAAAAGGGCTTTATGGACTTTTTCAGGGAGGCGGATGCGGATGTGTTCTGTCTTCAGGAGACAAAGCTGCAGGAAGGACAGATCGAGATGGAGCTGCCCGGGTATCATCAGTATTGGAATTATGCGGAGAAAAAGGGCTATTCAGGTACTGCTCTTTATACCAAAAAAGAACCGATCCGCGTGACGTATGGGATCGGCGTGGAGGAACACGACCATGAGGGGCGTGTGATCACGGCGGAGTTTGAAGACTTTTACGTGGTCACGGTGTATACTCCCAATTCCCAGAGAGAACTGACCAGACTGGACTATCGCATGGAGTGGGAGGCCGCTTTTCTGGATTATGTGAAAGGGCTTGCGGAGAAGAAGGGCGTGATCTTTTGCGGAGATCTGAATGTGGCGCATGAGGAGATCGATCTGAAGAATCCTAAGACAAATCATAAGAATGCCGGGTTTACGGACGAGGAGAGAGCCTGCTTTACCAGAGTGGTGGAGAATGGGTTCATCGATAGTTTCCGGTATTTTTATCCGGACCGGACAGAGGCATATTCCTGGTGGTCTTATATGGGAAATGCCAGGGCGAAAAATGTCGGATGGCGTATTGACTATTTCGTGGTGAGTGAGGGACTGAAAGACAGGATGGAGGATGCGAAGATCCATCCTCAGGTGATGGGATCGGATCATTGCCCGGTGGAGCTGGATATGCGGTAGCAGTGCCGGAAAGTGAAGATGGCAGCGGCGGAAGAAAGCTATAAGGAGAAATGTCACTGTGAGTTTGCGTTTTTATTTCGGACCGTCGGGTTCGGGGAAAAGTACACAAGTGTATAAAGAAATCCTGGAGCGGGCAAAGGGGGATCTGAAGAAAAATTTCTTTGTCATTGTGCCGGATCAGTTTACGATGCAGACACAGAAGGATCTGGTCGAATTGTCTGAGCAGGGCGGCATCATGAATATCGATGTTCTGAGTTTCGGGCGGCTGGGGCACAGGATTCTGGAGGAGGTCGGCTGGAATAATGTACCGGTATTGGACGATACGGGGAAAAGTCTGGTGCTGCAGCGGGTGGCTGCAGGAGTGGAGGAACAGTTGCCGGTGCTCGGCAGTCTGCTGAAACGGCAGGGCTATATCCATGAAGCAAAGAGTGCCATTTCGGAATTTATGCAGTACGGTATCGGTGTGGAGGATGTGGATCAGCTGATCGATTTTGCAAAGAGCAGAGGAGCGTTGGCCGGGAAACTGCAGGATCTAAAGGTGCTCTACAGAGCGTTTCAGGAGTATATCCGGGGAAATTTTATCACCACCGAGGAGAAACTGGATGTGTTAGTCCGTTCCCTGGGAAGATCAAAGCTGTTGCCCGGGAGTGTGGTGGTGTTTGACGGATTTACCGGGTTTACGCCGATCCAGAACCGATTGATCCAAGGCTTAATGGGAATCTGTGATGAGGTGATCATCACGGTTACGCTGGGCGAAGGGGAAAACCCTTATCAGATAGATGGTGAACAAAAGCTGTTTCATCTGAGCAAGAAGACGGTGGCTGATCTGCAGCGTCTGGCAGAAGGGATCGGTGTGCCGATGGGACAGGATGTGTACATGGGAGAGACACCCGGGCGGTTTGCGGGGGCGCAGGCGTTGGCGCATCTGGAGCGCAATCTGTTCCGTTATCCGGTGAAGGCCTATGTCGGAAAAAGGGCAGACTGCGAAGATTGTCCCAATGCGGGAAAAGATGGAGCATACAGAGCAGCGGATGGACAGATCCGTCTGTTTGAAGCCTTGTCACCGAGGGAAGAAGTACAGCAGACCGGCCTGGAAATCTGCAGATTGATCCGGGAGAAGGGATTGTATTACCGGGATATTGCGCTGGTGATCGGCGATCTGGAGAGTTATGCACCTTATGTGGAAACAGAATTTGCGCAGTTGGGGATTCCCTGCTTTTTGGACAGGACGAGAGGGATCGTGTTGAATCCCATGATCGAGTATATTAAGAGTGCACTGGAATTATTTGTGCATGATTTCTCCTATGAAGCGGTGTTTCATTTCCTGCGGAGCGGACTGTGTGATCTTCCGTTGGAGGATATTGATCTGTTGGAGAATTATTGTATCCGTACCGGGGTGCGCGGCAGTAAGAAATGGAGCAGGCTCTTTACGCGCAAGACGAAGGAGATGAAGGAAGACGAGTCGCAGCTTGCGCGGTTGAATGAGATCCGGCAGGTCTTTTACGGTCAGGTGGAGATGCTTCAGGTGAAGGGGAAAGCAGCGGCAAAGGAGTATGTGGAAAAGCTGTATGCGTTTTTGGAGACTTCTCAGGTGCAGCAGAAACTGAGTGTATTGGCGGCACAGTTTGAAGCGGCAAATGAGCTGTCCCGTGCAAAGGAATATGAACAGATCTACCGGTTGGTGATGGGGCTGCTGGAGCAGATCTACGACCTGCTTGGTGAGGAGCAGATCACGCTCGCGGAATTTGCGGAAATTGTGGAGGCAGGTTTCGGTGAGATCGAGGTGGGAATGATACCGCAGAATGTTGACCGGGTTACGGTGGGAGACATGGAGCGCACGCGCTTAAAGCCGGTGAAGGTATTGTTTTTCCTCGGGGTGAACGATGGTAATATACCGCGGAACACCTCCAAGGGGGGCATTATCTCAGATATGGACAGAGAATTTCTGCGGGAGTCCGGGCTGGAGCTTGCACCTTCGCCAAGGCAGCAAATGTACATACAGCGCTTGTATTTGTATCTGAATATGACCAAGCCTTCGGAGCGGCTGTATCTGTCTTATGCAAAGGTAAACAGTGCGGGAAAGAGTTTGCGGCCGGCATATCTGATCGAAGTTGTGCAGAGCCTTTTCCCGGGATTGGAGGTGGAGTGCCCGCAGAATGCACCGGCGATCGAGCAGATCTGCACGCCGGTACAGGGCAGGTCATTTCTGGCTAAGGAGCTGCGGGAGTACGCGGAGGGCAGTTTGGCAGCAGGATCCGATGCGGAGCGGGATTTTTTCACGCTGTATCAGGTATACGGAACGATTGACGGCGGAAGAGACAGAGAGCAGTTGACGCAGGCGGCGTTTGCCCGATATCGGGACAGCGGTCTGTCGCAGCTGGTGGCCAGACTGTTGTATGGGAGAACTTTGCAGAACAGTGTGAGCCGGTTGGAGACTTTTGCCGCCTGTGCGTACCGGCATTTTTTGGAGTATGGGCTCTCTCTGCAGGAGAGAAAGGAATTCAGCTTTGAAGCGGTTGATATGGGGAATGTATATCATGCGGTGTTACAAAGCTTTGGCAGCAGTCTGAAGGAGAGAGGATATACCTGGTTTGATTTTCCGAGAGAATTTGCGGAAGAGGCAGTGCAGGAGGCGCTCACGGCGTTCGCGGCGCAGTATGGAGATACGGTATTGTACAGCAGCGCGAGAAATGAGTATGCGATCACGCGGATGGGGCGGGTGCTTACCCGAACTGTGCTGACACTGCAGCAGCAATTGAAGAAGGGCAGGTTTGTACCGGACAGCTATGAGCTTTCCTTTGGTTTTGCGGATGATCTGGATAGTGTGCGGATCGCGTTGTCGCAGGAAGAGCGGATGCATCTGGTGGGGAAGATCGATCGTCTGGATGTGGCGGAGGATGAGGAGCACGTCTATGTGAAGGTTGTGGATTATAAATCCGGCAAGAAGGATTTTGACCTTGTGGCGCTGTATTATGGTTTGCAGCTGCAGTTGGTTGTCTATCTGAACGCAGCCATGGAGAAAGAGGCGAAAGAGCATCCGGATAAGGATATTGTGCCGGCAGCCATGCTTTATTATCATATTGAGGATCCTACTGTGGAAGCTGCGGAGGAGCCGACAGCGGAGGAGTTGGAGGAAATGATCCTGTCTGCGCTGAAGACAAAGGGTATTGTGAATGCGGATCCCTATGTGGTGAGTCAGCTGGATGCGGATATGGAGAAGGCGTCGGATGTGATCCCGGTGACGAAGAACAAGGATGGCGGATTCACGAAGACTTCCAGTGTGATGACCAGAGAACAGTTTCAGATCATCTCGGATTACGCCGGGAAAAAGATCCTGGAGATCGGTCGGCAGATGATGGATGGCTGTGTGAGCGTAAATCCGTATGAGCGTGGGGATGAAGATTCCTGCAAGTATTGCAGTTATAAAAATATCTGTGGGTTTGACACGGCAATCCCGGGCTATCGGAAACGAAAGCTTGCGGAGGAGGATGCGGAGGAACTGCTGCAAAGGATGGCAGGAGGAAGCGAGACGAAGGATAGCGGAGAAACCGGTGAAATAAACGAAAGTGAGAACGGTGCAGAAACAGGGGTATAAAGAATGGCAATCGATTTTACTGAGGAACAGGAGAAAGTAATAAATCTGCGGAATCGGAATATTCTGGTTTCTGCGGCAGCAGGCAGTGGAAAAACAGCTGTTTTGGTGGAACGTATTGTCCGCATGGTCTGTGACGAGGAGCATCCGGTGGATATTGACAGACTGCTGATCGTGACGTATACCAACGCGGCTGCTGCGGAGATGAGGGAACGTATCGATGTGGGGATCGCGGAGCAGCTGCGGCTGCATCCGGAGTCGGAACATATCCAGCGGCAGGCAACGCTTTTGCACAATGCCCAGATCACTACCATACACAGTTTTTGTCTGTTCCTGATCCGGAATCATTTTCATGAGACGAGTCTTGATCCGGAGTCAGGGGAGAGTCTGGATCCGGCGTTTCGCGTGGCGGATGAGAACGAAGTCAGGCTGCTTAAGCAGGATGTGCTGGCAGAGCTTTTGGAAGAGCGTTTCGCGGCGGGAGACGAGGCCTTTACCAACTGTGTAGAGTTTTTCTGCCCGGGAGGGCGTGAGAGTGTTCTGGAGAAAAATATCATGGAATTGCTTGGAGAGGCGCTTTCCAACACGTTTCCGCTGGATTGGCTCAAGGAGCGCAAACGGGATTATGCGCCGGATGAGCAGGGCGGGCTTCTGCATGGTGCGGTGAAGGAGTATCTGCTCCATTACCTGCGTGCAGAGATCTCCGGCTGTGTGAAAAAGATGGAGATCATGAAAAAAATCTGTGAACAGCCGGACGGTCCGCATATGTACGGAGAGATGGTGGATGCGGAAAAGGAGATGCTGGAAAAGCTGCTTGACTGTAAAGGGATAGAAGATTATGCGGCCATGGTTCCGGCAGCAGTGTTTGGAAGACTTCCCGGCAAGAAGGATCCAAGCGTGGATCCGGAAAAGAGAGAATTGGCGCAGGAGCTGCGAAATGAAGTGAAAGACCGTATCAAGAAGTTGGCGGAGGATTTTTTCCGGACTTCCCAGCCGACGATGGAATTGCGGGCAGCAGCCTGCGACAGAGCGGTGGGCGTGCTGATCGAGCTGACGATCGCTTTTTATCACCGGTTGCAGGCGAAAAAGGCGGAGAAGAAGATCATTGATTTTTCCGACATGGAGCATCTGGCACTGAATATTTTATTAGAGAAGGAAGGGGATGAAGTACGCCCGGGGAAAGTGGCAGAGGAATACCGGCAGTTCTTTCATGAGATCCTGATCGATGAATATCAGGACAGCAATCTGGCACAGGAGGCATTGTTGCGCGCGATTTCCGGTGAGGAGACCGGTCGGTACGATCGCTTCATGGTGGGAGATGTGAAGCAGAGTATTTACGGGTTCCGTCAGGCAAGGCCGGAGTTGTTCCTGAATAAGTACCGGACTTACGAGGTGGACGGAGAGAAGCTGTGTCGCATTGATCTGAGCAAGAATTATCGCAGCCGCACGCAGGTGGTGGATACGGCAAACAGTGTGTTTGAACGGATCATGGGCAGTGAAACAGGTGGAATTGTATATGATGCGGCAGCCAGATTGTATGCACAGGCGAAGTATCCGGAGAGTACAGGGAATGAGAGCGAGTTCTGGCTGATCGAGAAGCCGCAAAAGGGCGGGGAGTTGAACGAGAAGCAGGCAGAAGCCAAGGCGGTCGCCATGCGGATCAAGGAACTGAAGCGGGAATTTCAGGTGTATGACAAGGACAGGAAAGAAATGCGTCCGGTGCGGTATGCGGATATGGTGATCCTGCTGCGGACCAATGCAGGGTGGGACGAAGAGTTTAAGGAGGTCATGGAAGCGGAAGGGATTCCGGTTTATGTGACGTCGAAGACAGGATATTTTGCGGCGCGGGAAGTACAGGAATTGCTGCAGGTGCTTCGTGTGCTGGATAATCCCAGGCAGGACATTCCGCTATATGGCATGATGAAGTCGAGGTTCGGCGGGTTCACGGAGGAGGAGATCGTTCTGATCCGGACGATGGCCGCGGACGGTAAAACCCAGGAAGCAGAAAAGCAGGGACACGGGGGCAAAGCATGGAAACAGATTTCGCTGTATGAGGCTTTGTGTCAGGCGTGTGATGATGGGTTATCGGAAGAACTTCATGAGAAGGTCAGTGCTTTTTTGGAAAAGCTGGAACGGTATCGGTCTTATACGATTTATATGCCGATACGGGATCTTTTGCAGAAACTGGTGGATGAGCACGATTATCTGAATTATGTGACGGCGCTGCCGGCGGGCGGCAGGCGTCGGGCAAATGTGGAAATGTTGTTCACCAAGGCGTCGGATTTTGAGAAGACCAGTTATTTCGGGTTGTTTCATTTTGTCAGATATATGGAGCAGCTGGAAAAATACGAAGTGGACTATGGGGAGGCGGACACGCTGGACGAAAATGCGGATGTAGTCCGTATTATGAGTATTCATAAGTCAAAAGGACTGGAATTCCCGGTTACCTTCGTGTGCGGAATGGGCAAGCAGTTCAATGAGCAGGATGCGCGGAAGGCGATGATCGCGGATGCGGACATGGGACTCGGGGTGACTTATATGGATCCGAACAGCAGGGTACGCTGTAAAACGCTGCGGCAGTATGTGATCGCCAAAAAGATGGTGGAGGATATGCTGGCAGAGGAACTGCGGGTGCTGTATGTCGCGCTGACCAGAGCCAGAGAGAAACTGATCCTGACCGGTGTGGTGAAGGATGCGGCACAGGTGTGGGAGAAGATCATGCTTGATGCGGAAAATCGTTCCGGCGTCTATGCCAGAGAGCAGCTGGGATATACGGATTTCATAGCGGCAAAGGGCTATATGGACTTTTTGCTGCCGGTTCTGCCTTATACGGACTTTCAGGTGAAGGTGCTGGGAAAGGAAGAATTGGGGGAGAGCGCGATCAGGGAACAGGTCGATCTGGAAGTGCGGCAAAGGGCATTGACACAGATCGGTTCGCATGTGGAGAGAGGGGCGGTACAGGAGATCTTGCAAAACAGACTGTCCTATCAGTATCCGCATAAAAATCTGGAAAAGCTATATACCAAAACTACAGTTTCCGAGTTGAAGGCGGAGGCTATGGCTGAGCGGGACGAAGCAGCGCATGATCTGTTTGAGGGGAGAGAGAGGGAGTTCTATGTGCCATCTTTTGTGGCGCAGGAGAAAAAGATCAGCGGGACATTGCGGGGAAGTGCTTTTCACAGAGCCATGGAGATTCTTGAGTTTACCCAAATATTAGGGGAATGGTTTGACGAATTCCCGAAAGATTATGCGCATTACCGGGCAAAGGTGGCGGAAGAGAAAGAGAAGCTGGAGAAAAAGATAGAAGGATTTTTGCGGGGGCAGACAGAGACACTGAAGCTTTCGCTAGAGTACTATGAGGCGGTAAATCCGCGAAAGGTAGCTGCTTTTCTGCGATCGGAAGCCGCTTATCGGATGTGGCGTGCGGATCGCGAGAATGCGTTGTACAGAGAGCAGCCGTTTGTGTTGGGGATTGATGCGAAGGAACTGGCAAATCGGTTTGAAGGGGATGCCCCGGAGGGAGAACTGCTGTTGATACAGGGAATCATCGATGTGTTCTGGATCGAGAGTGACGGCATTGTATTACTGGATTATAAGACAGATAAGATTGACAGTACGGATGCACTTTGGGACAGGTATGAAGCACAGATGGATCATTACAGCCGGGCGATCCGGCAGATCACAGGACATCCCGTGAAAGAGAGGATACTCTATTCCTCCTGTCTGGAGCAGGAGTCGGGACGTCCGTGAAGAACTGCGTTTGTAAGGTCGATCCGCTATCATGCGGCGGTGTGAATGAAATCGTGATTTATTCTGACAGGGCTAACGACTTGAGCTGTCCCATAACTTTTCGCACCGGTGGAAGCAGCAGGATCACAACGGTGACAGCGGCTTCTGCAAAAATGTAGATGGCATTATAAGCGAGAGAGTAAGGCAATGCACCCCAGCCGTCCCAGGCATAAGAGCCGAAGAAGATCCAACCGGATAAAACGGCGAACAAATAACGTCCCAATATGCCGAGGATATAACCTTTCAGAAGGCCTTGCTTGGCGTTGCTGAATACCCCGGACAGACCCAGGGCGCCAAAGGCTAACAGGTAGTCAACAACCAGCTGGGCC
>CADBNO010000162.1 GCA_902796105.1 uncultured Lachnospiraceae bacterium
ATCTTACAGTCTCTTCAGCAATTCCTCTCTCTGTGCCTCGTAACCGGGCTTGCCAAGCAATGCGAACATATTCTTCTTGTAGCTCTCCACGCCGGGCTGGTTGAACGGGTTCACGCCCAACAGGTATCCGCTGACGCCGCAGGCAAACTCAAAGAAATAGAACAGCTCACCCAGATAGAACTCGTTGACCTCAGGGATGTTCACCATGAAGTTGGGAACCTGTCCGTCAGTGTGTGCCAGGATCGTACCGTTCATTGCGCTCTTATTTACGAAATCAACAGTCTTGCCTGCCAGGTAATTCAAACCGTCCAGATCCACCGGCTCCTCGCCGATGATGATCTCCTCGCGGGATGTCTCCACATTCAGCACCGTCTCAAACATAATTCTTGCGCCGTCCTGAATGAACTGTCCCATGGAGTGCAGATCGGTGGTCAGATCCACGCTTGCGGGGAAGATACCCTTTTTATCTTTGCCTTCACTCTCTCCGTAGAGCTGTTTCCACCACTCACTTACATAGTGCAGAGCCGGCTCGTAGTTCGCCAGGATCTCCACGCTCTTGCCCTTGCGGAGCAGGATATTTCTCAATGCCGCATACTGCAATGCATCATTATTCTCAAAATCATTCTCCAGAGCGCGCTTTCTGCCGCTTGCCGCACCTTCCATCAGCTTGTCGATGTCCGCGCCGCTGACTGCGATGGGAAGCAGACCCACTGCGGTCAGAACGGAGAAACGTCCTCCCACATCATCGGGAACCACAAAGGTCTCATAGCCTTCCTCGTTGGCCAGATTCTTTAAGCTGCCCTTCGCCTTGTCTGTGGTGGCATAGATCCTCTTGGCTGCACCCTCTTTGCCGTACTTCTTTTCCAGCTTTTCCTTGAATACGCGGAATGCGATCGCCGGCTCTGTAGTCGTACCGGATTTGGAGATCATGTTGATGGAGAAATCTCTGTCACCCACTACATCCATCAAGTGCTTCAGATAGGTGGAACTGATGGAGTTGCCACAGAAGTAGATTTCCGGTGCCTTGCGCACACTCTTGTCCACCACGTTGTAAAAGCTGTGGCTCAGGAACTCAATGGCAGCTCTGGCTCCCAGATAGGAACCGCCGATACCGATCACCAGCAATACCTCGGAATCCGCCTGGATCTTTTTTGCTGCCTCTTTGATACGCGCGAACTCCTCCTTGTCATAATCCACCGGAAGGTCGATCCATCCGAGAAAATCATTTCCTGCGCCGTTCTTGGAAACCAGAACCTCCTTGGCATCCAGAGTCAGCTTCTTCATGTAACCGATCTCCTCCTGTGAGATGAAAGAACCGGTTTTGGAATAGTCAAATGTAACCTGCTTACCCATAATTTTTTGCTCCCTTTCCTGATTTGTTCTTTATGTACTTTCCTGTGTGCGGAATCCTATCGGAACGGTCATACCCGAACCGTCAATTTTATATGATCAAATTGGGATAAAATTCCACATCCTGTCTATAAGTTTAGCAAAATCGCACCATAAATTCAAGCCATTAACAGAATTCTTTGATCAAAGCTTCCAATTCTTCCTCCGATATGTAAAAAGGACTGATCTGATCCGGTGAGGGAAGCTGCACATCCTTTATCTTCTCTGCTTCTATTTCCTCTGCCTCCGCCTTCTTCGCTCCGGTTTCCTCTGCCGCGATTTTCTTTGCTCCGGTTTCCTTTCCCCCGGATTCCTCTGCCTTATCCGCCCCGATTTTCGGCCAGTCTGTCCGGACAGTTTCCGCTACCCCGGGAAATTCCTGCAATTCAGCACCTGCCGCCATTGCGCCGCGCGCGCTGATCGGCATGACCTCTAAAGCCCGTTTCCTGCCATAGAGCATTTTCATATCCTTTTCCGTAACACCGATCCTTGCCGAAAGATGATTTTCCAGATAATCCACCAGATTCACGGTAAGCACCCGCCGCTTTCCTTTCAAGTTCACCAGGGCAGACACGGAAAAAAAGAGGTACAATCCGACAAAACTGATAATGTAGTACGGTATGATATCCATCAGCCCGCGCCCCCTCAAAAGAGCCCGGCAGGAGCCGATACCGGAAAAGATCACTGACAGCAGCATACTTTGACCGGAAATGTGATATAATGTCTCAAAGGAGAAAGGGCCCAGTGTGAGCCGGTTCAGAAACTTATCCACAAATACCGGAATGTTTGATACGCCGTTATTCAATTGATAGCAATTGGCAAATTTTAATTTGCACTGCTTGAGCAGTCGATTATTTGTAGTCGCCATATTATCGGATTGCCTGATCATACCGCGATATAAATTGCCAAGCAGTATCCGAATAAAAAGACTTCCCCCCCAAAAAACGAGGATTGCTGTTGTGATGAATGGTTCCTCCCACAAAATCTGAAACATACGCTCTCCCTTCTTTCCGCTGATTGTCGAAACAACAAAACCATAGCTTCCAACTTTTGATAAACTACATTATATCGTATTCACGGCTTGATATGAACGATATTCCGTCGAATAATTTTGACAAAACCGGCAGATATTTCCCTTGATATTCCATGGTTTTCATTGCAGAAAGAAGAAAAATCTGCTAAAATGTAATGTATTGTAAAAATTTAGATTACTGGACAGGACGGTAACAGGTATTATGAAAAAAATCGTACTGACAGGCGGCGGCACCGCCGGTCATGTAACACCTAATCTTGCACTTCTGCCTCATCTTCAGGAGGCAGGTTTTGAAGTAACTTATATGGGTTCTTATGATGGGATTGAAAAGAAACTGATCGCAGATTTTAACATCCCCTATAAGGGAATTGCCACAGGCAAATTTCGCCGATATCTGGATGCCAAAAATCTCACCGATCCGTTCCGTGTGATCAAGGGTTTTGGCGAAGCCAGAAAATATTTGAAAGAAATACAGCCGGATGTGGTATTCTCAAAGGGCGGCTTTGTCAGTGTTCCGGTGGTGCGTGCCGCCGCATCGTTGAAGATTCCCTGCATTCTGCATGAATCGGATATGACCCCCGGACTGGCCAACAAGCTTTGCATTCCTGTAGCCCAGAAGGTTTGCTGTAATTTCCCGGAGACCTTAAAGACTTTGCCGGAAGGAAAAGCGGTGCTCACCGGTTCTCCGATCCGTGAAGAACTGACTCAGGGAAATAAACTCCTCGGGCTGGATCTGTGCGGCTTTACCGCCAACAAGCCGGTGCTGATGGTCATGGGCGGCAGCCAGGGCGCCGCAGCTGTGAACAAAGCAGTGCGCGAGGCCTTGCCTCAACTGTTGGAAACATTTCAGGTGGTACATTTGTGCGGAAAAGGGAAGTTGGATAATATCTACCTGACGACCCCGGGCTACAAGCAATTTGAATACATCAAAGCAGAATTAAAAGATCTCTTTGCCATGGCGGATGTCGTGATCTCCCGCGCAGGTGCAAATGCGATCTGCGAGTTACTGGCACTAAAAAAGCCCAATATCCTCATTCCGCTGCCAACTGCGGGCAGCAGAGGCGACCAGCTTTTGAATGCTGCGTCTTTTGAGGCACAGGGCTTCTCTATCGTGATCAACGAAGATGATCTGACCACGAATCTTTTGGTAAATAAGGTCAAAGAACTATATGAAAAAAGAACAGATTATGCAAATGTCATGGGGAAGAGCACCCAAATGGACTCCATCCCCGCGATCATGAAACTGATCAAAGAGGCTGCAGGAATAACCGAGTGACCAGGCCTGAATTTCATAGTTATCATGGTTATCATGCGCATTCCGGCGGTTATTCGAGCGTCTCATCATAGACGGCCCGGTTGCCGCCGATAAATTTTGCTCTCGTGCGGGCACAGACCACATGGGCATCGCCGATCCTGTCCGTGCGGATGCGCACCGGCACTGCCACGTCTCTCAGATGCATACCGATCAGCGTATCACCGATGTCCATTCCGGCATGAGCCTTAATATGCTCCACGGCCACCGGCTGTTCGAACGCCTTATATGCGGCAGTGGCAAAGGATCCGCCCGCCTTGGGCTGTGGCACTACATTCACCGTCTCCAGACCATACATTGCGGCCAGTTCTTTCTCCACGATCAAGACGCGATTCAGGTGTTCACAACACTGTGCAGCAAGATAAACCCCTGCCTCCTGTGTCGCCTGATAAATACCGCCGAATACGACTTCCGCCATTTCCGGACTGGAAAAAGTGCCAATCCCGGCACCGCTCACTTCACTGGTAGAACATCCCACCACAAATATCTGATGAGGAGCCAGTTGGGCAACATCAAGAATTTCTTTTGCCGCTCTGTATGCCTCCTCGCCGATCATTGTCATTTCTGTCTTCATGCTATCCTCCTGACAGGCTCTGTTTTCCCTCATTGTAACAGATATCCGATACCGTTACAACACATTTCACCCGATGCACGCATATAGTGTTCCCAATATTGCCAAAAAGACCAGATTTGCTGCCGTAAAAAGCCAAAAGTATCTTCCCTTACCGCCCGGCAGCTCTCTCTCCCGGACTTCTGCCGCCACATATTTATAAGAGATCAGGCTTGCCATGGATGCGATCAGCGTGCCCAGTCCCCCCAGATTCGTGCCGATCAAAAGACCTGTCACATTATCGGTAAACCCTGATAACAACAATGCTGCCGGCACATTACTGATACACTGGCTTGCAAGGATTGCCACCGGCACCTCATGCCCTGACACCATGTACTGCAAGAATCCGGAAAACACCGGAAGCCTCCCCATATTTCCGATAAAGACAAAA
>CADBNO010000163.1 GCA_902796105.1 uncultured Lachnospiraceae bacterium
CTGAAAATCAGTGGTCTAAACCCTCTCCCATGCTCATATGTTTTACAAAAGAAAAGTCCGATAGGGACAGGGAGAATAAAAATGAGTGCAAAAACCAAAATCGTGGTACTTCATAGGAAAGAACTGATTTACACCGTTTTATTTGCGGCATTGGCCATTCTGATCCTGATTTCCATGGTAATACTCTTTATGCCGGATGCCAAAACTACCGACGCCCCCACCGATACCACCGCCCCTGCAACGGAACGCCCTGCCACGGAAAGCGAACGCTCTACTGTGCAGGTAAATGCTGCCGTCGGCACTTACATACCGGGGATTTATACCACGGAGCTGGTACTAAACGGACAGACTGTGGATGTGGAAGTTATCGTCAGTCAGGAATCTATTTCCTCCATTCGGCTGACCAACGCAAACGAAGCGGTCACCACCATGTATCCCCTGCTTGAGCCTACACTTGACGCAATAAGCGACCAGATCTACGAGACCCAGTCGCTTTCCAACATCACGTATAGCGCTGACAGCAAGTATACTTCTCTGATCCTCCTGGAAGCGATCAGAAATTCCCTGGCAAAAGCCAGCAGCTAGTCTTCCAACTGTGCAAGCCAGGCTGCAGCACTTGCATCTGAAGGCATGCGCAGGTCACCCCTGGGTGAAACGGCAACTGATCCTACTTTCGGTCCATCCGGCAAGCAGGAACGTTTGAACTGTTGGCTGAAGAATCTTCGATAGAAGGTCTTCAGCCACTTTAAGATAGTTTCTTCCTCATACTGTCCCGCAAACGCAAGTCTGGCGATCCGATATATCTTCTTCGGCTCAAATCCGCACCTCAGCATATAATACAGGAAAAAGTCATGCAGCTCGTAAGGACCCACCAGGTCTTCCGTCTTCTGGGAAATCTTTCCGTTTACTGCGGGAAGTAATTCCGGACTGACCGGCGTGTCCAGTACATCCAGCAATATGGCAGACAGCTCAGCATCACCGCAGGTTTCCGCATAATAGCGCACCAAATGCCGTACCAGCGTCTTGGGTACTCCCGCATTCACACCGTACATGGACATATGATCTCCATTATAGGTTGCCCACCCCAACGCAAGTTCAGACATATCTCCGGTACCGATGACAAGTCCATTCTCTCTGTTTGCAATATCCATCAGGATCTGCGTTCGCTCTCTGGCCTGACCATTCTCATAAGTTACATTATGGTTTGACTCCTCCTGGCGAATATCCCGGAAATGTACCCTGACTGCCTCTTTGATATCAATTTCTTCCAGAGTCACCCCCAACGTATCGGACAACTTACAGGCATTCTCATAAGTCCGGTCTGTCGTTCCGAAACACGGCATGGTCACCGCATATATTCCTTTTCGATCAAGACCAAGCAGATCAAACGTGCGGACAGTCACCAGCAGTGCCAGCGTAGAATCCAATCCGCCGGAAATTCCCAACACAGCAGACTTCAAGCCGGTATGTTCGTATCGCTTTTTCAACCCATAGGCCTGAATGGATAAAATCTCCTCACAACGATGGTTTCGCAATCTTTCATCTGTCGGTACAAACGGAGTACACCCGAATACCCTGTCCAATTTCGTCTCTGTCTTCTGCAGTTCAAACGTTACCATCAGATAGTCCGCATCCGGTTCCTCGCCAAATGTCCCCATTCGCCTCCTCTCAGAAAGCATACGGTGTACATCAATATCTCCATAGATCGTTTCCCCGACAAAGCGCTTGGATTGTACAAGCACACTGCCGTTTTCCGCGATCAGGTTATGTCCGCCGAACACAAGATCCTGTGTTGACTCCCCTTCCCCTGCAGATGCATATATATATGCGCACAGCAACCGGGCACTTGCTGATTTCACCAGCATCTCCCTGTACGCATCTTTACCCACGGTCTCATTGGAAGCTGACAGATTCACAATAACTGTAGCTCCCATCAGGGCGTGCCGGGTAGACGGCGGATTCGCTACCCACAGATCTTCACAGATTTCGCACCCCACCTTCAAGCCTTTCATATTAGTACAGATAAAGAGCAGATTCGCACCAAACGGGATATCCTCCTCATCCAGATAAAAGCTTACCGTCTCCGCATTCCCTTTGGTGAAATGTCTGCCCTCATAAAATTCCGCATAAGTCGGAATATTAGTCTTCGGGACAAAGCCCAATATCTGTCCATCCTGCAACGCAGCCGCAACATTGTACAGCCGTCCGTCCCTTTCCATGGGGAGTCCGACGAACACTAATGCGTCATGTCCTTTTGTAGCATTCCTGACTTTCTGTAAAGCTTCCAACGTTTCTTCCAGAAGTCGCTCCTGCAAAAACAGATCATTACAGGTATAGCCCGTCAGACACAATTCCGGAAACACAATGATCTTGGCGTCTCTTTCATATGCTTTCTCCAGTTCCGCGCTCACTGCCTTCGCGTTGAATGCCGGATCCGCCACCTTGATCTTGGGTGTAACTGCTGCTACTTTTACAAATCCCTGCTCCATAATATCTCCTCCGCATGCCCTATCTGGATCGCTCATACATCGCCTGCAATTCCTCTACACTGAACACATAGCTTCGATTGCAGAAATGGCAATTTACTTCTATCTCTTTTCCCTCGTCGATCATATCCTTCAATTCTGCACTGCCGATACTGATCAAAGCTTTTTCCACCCTGTTCTTATCACAATTGCACCAGAACCGGCAAGGCAGCGTATCGGTTATTTCCACCTCAAGCCCGTCCAAAACGATCTGCAGGATCTGCTCCGGCGTATTCCCCTGATCAAGCATAGTGGTTACTGATGCGATACGCTTCAGGTTTTCCTCCAATTTCTCAATAATCTCTTCCTCCGCAAAAGGCATCAGCTGCACGATAAATCCCCCGGCCTGTCGAACGGTATTATTCCGTTCCATCAGTACCCCGAGTCCTACACAGGATGGCACCTGCTCTGATGCGGCAAAATAATAAGTCAGATCTTCCGCAATCTCTCCTGTCTGCAGTTCTGTCTGTCCCACATAAGGCTCTTTCAAACCTAAATCTTTGATCACGCTCAAAAACCCGTTGCCCACAGCGCCGCCTACATCCAGCTTCCCTATGGCATTCGCCGGCAGGATCACGTCCGGCACATTGGCATAACCCTTTACATTCCCCTTCGCATCTGCCGTCACGATCAGCCCGTTCACCGGACCATCTCCTTTGATCTGAAGCGTTAGCAGATCCTGCTCCCCTTTCAGCATGCTGCCCATCATCGCACCTGCGCTGAGCAATCTCCCCAGCGCCGCCGTTACAACCGGACTGGTATTGTGTGCAGCTCTTGCCTCCTCCACCAACTCTCTTGTCGTACAGGCAAAGGCTCTGATCTGCGCATTTGCCGCTGTAGCCCGAACCATATAGTCGCTCATTTTTCTCTCTCCGTCCTGTTTGATCTGTTTTACTGCGGATTGTCCTTCTGACACTCTCTGGCCAGAACATAAACCCGTTCACTCTGTTCATCTGCCTCTGTCAGGCTCTCTGCATCCAACATCCGGATAAGCTCCATACCGGATCGTTCAACCAGCCGCCTCATCTGTTCTATCGTATAGCCCCGTTGTACATGGGTCTCTGAAAATCTCCGGAACAGTTCCTGACCGGCACTCTTCCCGGAAACCGTCTCCGCTCCCGTATCACGCACAAAGATAGTCACATCGTACTCATTGAGGCAGCTCTCTTCATCGTAGTAATTCTCCCAGATAAAACTGCAATCCTCACGGTTTTCCGCAATCGTTGTATCCCCTATCACTTCCCGGTATTTATAGTCTGTATTGAAGTCAAATAAGAACATGCCTCCCGGATAGAGATAGTTATTGACTAACCGGAATACATCAAGTAATTCCTCTTCCTCCAAAATGTAATTCAGCGAATCGCATACACTGATCACTGTTCCCACCGTACTGTACAACTCCAGTTCTCTCATATCCTGCAGCAGATACAAAATCTCCGACCCGCTCTGCTGCTTTTTTCGCATGGCAATATCAAGCATGGCCGGTGCATTATCCACCCCGACCATGTCATAACCTCTGCTATATAAAAGCTCTGTGAGGGTTCCTGTACCGCACCCCAGATCCAATACCAGATTGCGTTCCGAGGCAAGCAGATCCTGCTCCCCCCGCACCGGTTTTGAAATCCCATATTCTTCCAAAAAGCGCACGATATTATCGCACCATTGTTCATATGGTGTTTCATCCATTAACTCATCATATACCTGTGCAAAATCCGAATATGTTTCCGCCATTTTAAAAAACCGCTCCAATCGCACCAAACGCGCCTGCACTGATCAATCCCATGATGATCCCCGCCAGAATGACTCCCATAAGCACTGCCGTCACACTTGATTTAAAATCCATGTCCAACAGACTTGCAGCCAGAGTTCCGGTCCATGCTCCGGTACCCGGAAGCGGAATTCCCACAAACAGGAACAATGCCCAAAACAACCCACGGCCTGCCTTCTCCTGAAGCTTCTGTCCGCCCTTATGTCCTTTCTCCAGACAAAACGTAAAAAACTTACCGATCACAGGCTTATCTGCGCCCCACTCCAACACCTTCCTCGCAAAGAAAAAGATAATGGGAACCGGGAGCATATTCCCCACCACGGCAACCACATAGCACAGCGGAAGACTCAGTTCATAACCATTCTCAATAAATCCCACCGCAATGGGAATTGCGCCTCGCAGTTCGATCAACGGAACCATGGACACAAAAAACACGATCAGATAATGTATCAGCATACTCTATCTCCATTCCCTTTTACTGTCACTCTTTTATATATTCCCGCAGGAACTTGACCAATTCATCCATTTCCTCATCTGTGCCTATCGTAATGCGCAGATACTCTGAAATTCTGGGTTTATTCCAATGCCGGACATAGATGTCCCTCTCACGCAATGCCTGAAAGATCCTGTCTCCGGGAATAGATCTGTGCTTCGCAAAAATAAAATTGGCCAGCGAGTCCGGAAAGACAAAGCCAAGCTCGGCCAGCTCCTTTTTCACGCGTTCTCTGGTCTTTATGATCTTACCTGTGGTTTCTTTGAAATAAGCATCATCCCGCACAGCCTCCACTCCGAGCACCTGTGCAGGATAATTCATCGTATAAGAATTAAACGAGTACTTCACATCATTCAGATAACGGATCATCTTTTCACTGCCTATACAAAAGCCAATTCTAAGCCCGGCCATCGCTCTCGACTTGGAAAAGGTCTGCACCACCAGCAGGTTATCATATTTGTCCAAAAGCGGCAGGACGCTTTTCCCTCCGAAATCAATATATGCCTCGTCTACAATAACCACCACATCCCGATTTGCCTGCAAAATCTTCTCCACCACGTCAAATTCTTCGAACAAACCGGTAGGCGCATTGGGGTTTGGAAAGATCACACCGCCGTTGGGCTGCCTGTAATCCTCCGGATCAATATGCCAGTCTTCCCGAAGTGCACAAGTCTTATAGGGAATCCGATAAAGCTCTGCCCAGACATCATAAAAAGAATAAGTCACATCCGGAAACAAAATCGGTTTCTCACTGTTAAAAAATGTCATAAACGCCATAGAAATGACATCATCGGAACCAACGCCCACAAACACCTGCTCCGGCTTCACATGATAATATCCGGCCAACACATTCACCAACGGCGTCGTGTTGGAGTCCGGATACAGCCGCAGCGCATCACAATTGAGATTCTCTGCCAGTTTTCTGACTCCCGGCGCCGGAGGGTAAGGACATTCGTTTGTATTCAGTTTAATCATTTTCGGTCTGTTGGGCTGCTCTCCCGCCACATAAGGTACAACCCGACGTACATTCTCTTCCCACTTTCTGGTTTCCATGTTCATCTTCCTCTGAACTTCATTATTATTCCGGATCGCAAATATTCCGGAACCATTGTTTTTATCATACTCTAAATCAGTATTTTAACATGCCGCATTTTATTCGTCCAGTATTAACTTGCTGCAATCCCTTTCCGCTCATTCCTCTCCAGACACAGCGCTCCTGCGTGCCGCCTCCTGTCTGTAGATTTCAGCCTGTTCCGCAAAACCGAGCTTTTCATAACAATGAGCCAGCTCCTCCAACGGCAATTCGTCTCCTGCTGCCAACAGGATGACCGGCCGTGTCTCGTAAGCTGCATTATAATACCACACCGCAGCTTCCTCATAATCCGCCGCATCCGCATAAAAATGTCCCAACTCACAACAGATTTCCGAACAACCCTCTCCGGCGATCACTTTGCATACATGCTTAAAAAAAGTCGC
>CADBNO010000164.1 GCA_902796105.1 uncultured Lachnospiraceae bacterium
GGCACATCCATCTCCAGGAGCTGCATGGTCAGATAAAGATTACGCTCTATGTTTGTAGCGTCCACAATATTGATAATGGCTGTGGGCCTCTCCCGCAGCACATGATCCCTGGACACCAGCTCCTCGCTGGAATAAGGGGACATGGAATAAATCCCCGGCAGATCTGTGATGAGGGTATTGCTGTATCCCCGGATCACACCGTCCTTGCGGTCAATGGTCACACCGGGGAAATTTCCCACATGCTGCTTGGAGCCTGTGAGCTGGTTAAACAATGTGGTTTTGCCACTGTTCTGATTTCCCACCAGTGCAAAGGTCAGTATCGTCCCTGACGGCAAGGGATTACCGCTTCCCTTCGGATGAAACTTGCCGGTCTCGCCCAGTCCAGGATGGGCGGTTTCCCTGCGGGTACGGGAATTCATATTTTTCTGTGCTGAAACACTCCCACCTGCCCCATCTGTTTTTTCTCTGAATGGGCCGGTAGCGTCTTCTGCCACTCGCTTTCCTTTTGCTTGTCCTTCCTTTGCTTGTCCTTCCTTTGCTTGTCCTTCCTTCGCCGGGTTCCCTTTTGTAAGATTCTCCTCCGCCGATGCCGCCCCGATCTCCTCAATCCCAATCTGCTCAGCCTCCGCCAGTCTGAGCGTCAGTTCGTAATCATGAAGCCTTAGCTCCATAGGATCGCCCATGGGAGCCAGCTTCACCACAGTGACCTCCACCCCCGGGATCACACCCATATCCAAAAAGTGCTGACGCAGCGCGCCCTCACCACCTACCTTTGTAACTCTTGCGCTCTCGCCCACTCCCAGCTCTCTCAGTGTCATGGCAAGCGTCCTCCTCTTAATGCAAATAGACTAATGATATCGACACTCGTTATCATTAGTCTATTCTAACACAAAAAGACGTTCGCGTAAAACATTTCCTGTCTCAGCGCTTTCTTCTGTCTATCCCGTTTTCTCTGTAATACCTTTCTTTTGCAGCGTACATGGCAGCATCCGCAATATGCTCAAGCTCATCTATCGATACCCCCGGCCGGTCTTTGCCTGTAGCATAACCCACAGATAAGGCGAGTTTATCTACGTACACGCCATGCCACTCGTTTGTTTTATCTTTAATTGCCTTGCATATGTCCTCCGGATTGTTCGTATACACGATCGCCATAAATTCATCCCCACCGGTCCGGTATACTTTTCCTTTGTTTCCGACAGAGATTGCAAGGCAATCCGCAGCGCCTTTGATCAACTCATCACCGGCAGCGTGTCCCTTGGTATCGTTCACCGTTTTTAATCCGTTCACATCAATGGAAAACAAGACAAAATTCTCCGGAAGCTCACCATTGCGGAATATTCTGAGATCCTCGTCATAACACCTTCGGTTAAAAAGTCTTGTCATTTCATCCGTCATAGAAATCCGGATCAACTGCTCTTCCCTGCGCTTTTCCTCATCTACATTTCGAACTGTGTAAATAACCATATTGGGGATACCGTCCAAAGTAGAATCCACCGTTATGTACTGAGCTCGGAACCATCCCGAAACAACATCGATAAAGTCGGCACTGATCAGTTTCTTATGGGAAAGTCTTGCCCTTACGGTCTTGATATTGGTAAAGGCCAGAAATGCATCCATCTGATCCGGCATTACCTGATTTTTGATCCGCTGGTTCATAAGGGTGTGCGTCTGCGCCTTCATGTCTATACCATGTTTTTTATGCTCCGCGTCCCGCAGTGACATCTCTGTACTCTGGACAAAATCGATCAGGTTGACATTGTCATAAATCTCCGCCATGGAATCAAGTATATCAACTTTCTCCTTCATACTTGCTTCCTGCTCCCTAATCATTTTATATTGCGCAAAAAGT
This sequence comes from uncultured Lachnospiraceae bacterium, assembly GCA_902796105.1. Lineage (GTDB taxonomy): Bacteria > Bacillota > Clostridia > Lachnospirales > Lachnospiraceae > Acetatifactor. The sequence goes on from CADBNO010000164.1 coordinate 1,853, forward strand.
TTCTCAAAATAATCTGCTGTCAGCTTTACTATAATACTTCCTGATGCAAACATAATGACGGTTTCTATCGTGAACCCGCTCATGCGGTCAAAAAAGCAGGCGGTCGCGCTCCCATAGTCATTCCTCAACTCCACATAATACGGCGCAGTCGCCCATGTTGTGATCGCCATCATGACGTAATTCAAGAGGATCGCGTATAAATAGATAAGTTTATCACAAAAAAGCATACTTAAAAGCGGAACCAAAAACCAGGTAAGATATATACTTACATGAGAATACGACATATACACGATCAGCAGATCCAGCGCAGTAAGCGCGAAAAGGCAGGTCACTGTTGAGCTCGGCATCTTCTTAAACAATCCGAGATGAATTGCCGCCAGAATAATGACCAACACAGATATACTGACGCAGGTTCCGTAATTAATATTGTGAAAAATGCCTCCTCTGATCCCGGCTGCTATTGCCGGACCGGTTATCACGAAAAACCACAAAACCGTGTTCAGATACCGGTTTACCTTGATCCGGTTTTCCCGCA
>CADBNO010000165.1 GCA_902796105.1 uncultured Lachnospiraceae bacterium
AGTTCTCCCGTCCCATCAATGAGATTGCCCAGCTCTACGGCAGCCTCCAGACTGCCGTGGCCGGCGCGGAACGAATCTTCGAACTGATGGATCAGCCCGATGAGAACAACAGCGGCGACCGGGAACTCTCCGACGTCAAGGGCGAGATCATTTTCCGTGATGTGAATTTTTCCTACGTGCCGGGCACACCGGTTTTACAGGATTTTAATCTCACCGTAAAACCCGGTCAGAAAATTGCCCTGGTGGGCGCTACCGGCAGCGGCAAAACCACAGTGGTCAATCTGCTCATGCGCTTCTATGGGTTGGATTCCGGCGAAATTCTCATCGACGGTGTCAACATTCAGGATCTGAACCGCGACTTTCTGCGTCACAATACTGCCATTGTGCTACAGGATACCGTGCTGTTTACGGACACGATAGAAAATAATATCAAATATGCCAACCCTGATGCTTCCCAAGAAGCTATCCTGCACGCGGCACAAATGAGCAACTGCCATCGTTTTGTCAAACGACTTCCGCAGGGATTTCAAACCGTGCTGATCCAGGCAGGCGCCCACCTCTCCCAGGGACAGCGCCAGCTTCTCACCATCGCTCGTGCCGTGCTGGCCGATCCGAAGATCCTGATCCTGGACGAAGCAACTTCCTCTGTGGACACCCGCACAGAGAAAAATATTCAGGACGCGATGGTGAAACTCATGCAAAACCGCACCAGTCTCATCATCGCTCACAGACTCTCCACCATCCAGGATGCAGACAAAATCGTAGTAATGGATAAAGGACGTGTGGTGGAAATGGGGAACCATCAGGAATTACTGGAGAAAAAGGGAAGCTATTATAAATTGTACATGACACAATTTGCGGGCAGCACCACATAAGTGGTGCGCTCGCGTTTTCCTTTGCGCAGCTTCTGACAAACCAGCGAAACCCTTCCTTCTGCTCTTCCTTCCTCCCTCGACTCATTACGGATCGTCTTGTCATGCAGTTCCTGGTCAAATTCAAAAATGCTCATACTGATCACCTTTGCCCTCTTCTGCAAAAGAAAATCCCGCAGGATTCCTTTTTCCATACATTCCTTAACGGCAGTTTCCACCGTCTCCCGCAGCGGCATATTACTAATTGAAGCATTCCATTAATTCTCCCAAAGAGAATCCCAAAACCGCTTCATCTTCTTCCCTAAAGGCCACTTCATAATAAGGGTTCAGCACCAGTGTTTCCTCCCGTTCCATCTTTGCAAACAAAAGCGCTGTATTGTAAGCATCCGACAGTCCATCGTGAGCTCTGCCCTCCCCTGGGATGTCTGTGGCATTAAGTGCCTCAAACAGAGAATACGCTTTTATACCCTTAACTTTCTCTGTAAACGTCTTCTGGCAATCCACCCAAGAGTTTAAGAGTTCCGTCATACGTTCCATAACAATCCCTTTCGCCGCAAGCTCTTTCGCAAACTGATACTTATCAGACAGACTCCACGACACAGCCATTATATCCTCCTCCGGGAGCCAGCGAAAAAAAGTCTGAAGCGCTTCTAAAAGCCTCGGCGCATCCTGCACCTTACTCTGATCAATTCCGGTCAGTCGCTCAATGAACGGGTCAATCCAACCATACTCCGGCTTCACATAGCAATTAAAACGTTTTGTCACGTTTAAATGCTCATCCATCAACACTGCACCAATCTGAATAATCTCATTACGCATGGGATATTCCTTCCGCTGCCCCTTCGCTACCTTGCACATTTCAAGATCGATCACCACATACTTTCCCATAATTGATACCTTCTTTCGTAGATTTTCCCGGTTCAATCAGCGTCCTCCGGTTCTAAGTACTCCGCTTATGAAATCCTAAAGGCGCCCCCAGGCCCCCAGGACCCTCCTTGAATGAAAAACTCATTGCAAAATCAGAAGGTTTTCTTATACATTAATCATTGTATTTTCTGTTTTTTTGGTGTTTTATGTGGTATAATTCGATTAAAACTGTTGAAAAGGCTTAATTGTTTACATGCCAAAACAGCGGCTCGCATTTTCTTCTGCAAAAGTTAATGCAACCCACTTCGTATTGATTATGGATGATTAACTATCTGCTTATGATTCCTATTCTTTACTTAGTAGCTTTGGATTTAAACATATCTCGTCTGCGGCGACTGGGGACATGTTAAGCACTTCCAACAGTTTTCTCATTTCTTCAGTTTCAACAAGATCATATGGGCTTTTATATCCCAATCCAGGCCTTATTGTACTGTTGATATGATTTGCGATCAGCGTCATGTCATCCTGCGTATACCCTTTGAAAGTTTTTCCTTGGGGAATGACATATCTTATAAATTCGTGATTCTTTTCTATGTGAGGTTTCTGCCATGAAGCTTGCGGATCACAGTAAAATATCTTTGTTCTTGGTGAACCACTCTTCGTATATTCAAGTGCTAAAGCATTTTTGAAACAGCGC
>CADBNO010000166.1 GCA_902796105.1 uncultured Lachnospiraceae bacterium
GCGGAAGGAATAGCAGCATGAGCAACAGGAGAGCCATTTTTTTAGACTACACCGGCACTATCGTTCAGGAGGACGAGCCGTACACAAGAGAGTTACTCAGATATTTTGCAACGCATAGCGACTTGAAAAATCCCAAGGACATCCTGAGTGTGGTGTGGGGAAAAGTGAAGGAGTTAGAGGCGGAAAGCTTTGGTGAAGCATTTATAAAAAATGATGAAAAGGTAGACAGGATACTTGCTCACTGTGCGGAACATTACGGTCTTCAGGGAGATTTTGCCTATATGCATGAGGTGTGGCGTAAAGTCTGGGTTTACGCGCCGCTGTATGACGATGTAAAGCCGTTTTTTGAAAGGATGAAGCTGCCAATCTTTATTTTATCCAATGATGACCTGTGTTATCTGGAAGAATCCATGAAGCTGAAAGATCTGCACCCTGCTGGAATTATTTCAGCGGAAATGGCAGGAGCATGCAAGCCAAACAGAGCCATATTTGAAAAAGCATTGGATGTGGCGGGAGTGAAGCCTGACGAAGTCATACATATCGGGGACTCGGTGACTTCCGATGTAGAACCTGCGAAAGCGCTGGGGATCACGCCGGTTTATATTTCCCGTACAGCGCCTGTGATGATTGACGGCGTAAGAGTCATACGTTCATTGGATGAACTATAAATTATTGGATGAATTATAAATTTTATGGGATGAAGGATTTCGCGATCATCACTTGATCATCACTTGGAAAGAGGGAAGATAAAATGAGCTACGCAGACAAAGTATTTATTGAGATGTGCAAAGATATTCTGGAGAACGGTACCAGCACCGAGGGCGAAAAGGTACGTCCCCATTGGCCGGACGGAACCCCGGCATACACGATCAAGAAATTCGGTGTGGTGAACCGCTATGACCTGCGCAAAGAGTTTCCGATCATGACGTTGCGCCGTACCGCGCTGAAATCCGCGACAGATGAGATCCTTTGGATCTGGCAGCAGAAGTCTAACAACATTCATGACCTGCACAGTCATATCTGGGACGAATGGGCGGATGAGAACGGTTCTATCGGCAAGGCCTACGGCTACCAGATGCAGGTGAAGCATCAATACAAAGAGGGCATGATGGATCAGGTGGACAGAGTGATCTATGACTTGAAAAATAATCCGTTCAGCCGCCGTATCATGACCAATATCTATGTGCATCAGGATCTTCATGAGATGCGCCTGTATCCCTGCGCATACAGTATGACCTTTAATGTGACTCAACGGAAAGGGGAGGACAGGCTGACCCTCAATGCGATCCTCAATCAGCGTTCCCAGGATGTACTGGCGGCGAACAACTGGAATGTGGTGCAGTATGCTGTATTGGTACACATGCTGGCCCAGGTCTGCGACATGCAGGTGGGTGAGCTGGTGCATGTGATCGCGGATGCACATATCTATGACAGGCATGTGCCGATCATTGAGGAGCTGATCAAGCGTGAGCCCAAAGCGGCCCCCGCATTCTGGCTGAACCCGGAGATCCATGATTTTTATCAGTTTACCAGAGACGATGTGCGAGTGGATAATTACGAGACGGGAGAGCAGATCAAGGATATTCCGATCGCAATCTAAGGGTATAGTGACGGTAATTACGATGCGAGGACGGTTATGAGACAGATCAAAAAAATGAAAAATATGATATGCCTGTTTCTTGCCGCATCACTCATATGTTGCATTACGGCTTGCGGGATACAAAATGCCGGGGGAGATTCGGGTGCAGCTTCGAACGTTCCCACGGAAAGCGATGCGGCAGCGGGAGGCGTGAAAGCAAGCCTGCCGGGGACTGGTGGCGCTGAGAGAGAAACAATGCCGACGCAGCCACAGACAGAGCAGGCTGCGTCAGCACAGCCGCAGACAGGGCTGGTGACGTCGGTACAGTCACAGTCGGAGACAGCCAGACAGTTGTCTGTCACCGGCCAATCTGCCCAGGCTTTTGTTGAGAATCTCGGTGTGGGCTGGAATCTGGGCAATACCTTAGATCCCGTGGACTGCACATGGCTGGCGGATAACATGGAAATGGAGTATGAGACAGCATGGGGCAATCCAAAGGCTACAAAAGAACTGATCCATTATATTAAATCCGAGGGCTTTACAACGATCCGTATTCCGGTCACATGGAAAAATCATGTAGATGCAGCCCCTGCTTATACCATCCATAAACAATGGCTGGACAGAGTGCAGCAGGTGGTGGACTGGTGCAGGGAGGAAGAGCTGTATGTCATTCTAAATATTCATCATGAGAGTTCCTGGCTCACGAATGCATCCAAAGATTATGAGCAGACAATGGCGCAGTACCGCGCTATCTGGACACAGCTTGCTGCACGGTTTCAGGATTATGATGAGCACCTGATCTTTGAGTCCATGAATGAGATTGGTTTTGATGATCTGGGGGATGTAAAGGGGTGTGAACTCCAGAATCGTATCAATGCAGAATTTACGGAACTGATCCGCACTTCCGGTGGGAAAAATTCAGACCGCTACCTGCTGTTAGCAGGTTACTGGACTGACATTGATAAGACCTGCGCGGGGTCTGTATTACCGGAGGATGACCGCGTGATCCTGTCCGTGCATTATTATTCACCGGCGTCATTTGCCATTGCGGACAGAAGTTCTTCCTGGGGGTATCAGGAGACATGGGGAACGGATGCTGATTTCGCCTATCTGGACGGACAGATGCGGAAGCTGAAGGAGCACTTTGCCGACAAAGGCACGCCGGTCATTATCGGTGAGTTTGCGGCCACGCATACGGATAAGGATGCGGAGAGTGTGGTGCGCTACACTGCTGCTGTGATGGAATATGCCCTGCGTTATCATTTCTGCCCCATCTGGTGGGACAACGGGCAGGAGATAGACCGCACAGCGTTAAACTATCGTCTGAACGGTATGCAGGAAGCAATTCACGAGGTTATGAATAAATACAGGAGATAAAGATGACTGGAGTCACTCGTTACCCCATTCTCATGGTGCATGGAATGGGATTCAGGGATCGCAAGAGGATCAATTACTGGGGACGTATTCCGAAAGCTTTGGAAAGAATGGGCTGCCGTATTTTCTACGGCGGTCAGGACAGCAACGCGTCCATAGAAACCAATGCAAGAGTGCTAGCTGACAAAATCCGGACAATCATAAGCGAGACAGGAGCGGAAAAACTTAATATTATCGCTCATTCCAAAGGCGGCTTGGATGTCCGCGGGGCAATCTGTGACTATCATTTAGAGAAATACATAGCGTCTGTGACCACGATCAACTCACCACACCACGGTTCCAAGACAGTGGACCTGCTCTTAAAATTTCCCGATTGGATGGTACGGGTGGCAGGTGCCTGTACAGACCTGGTATTTCGCATCTTGGGAGACAAAGAACCTGATTCCTATCAGGTCTTTCATTCCCTTACCACAAAGAAAGCAGAAGAATTTAATCAAATCCATACAAATGATCCCAATATTTATTACCAGAGCTTTGCGTTTGTGATGAAGCACCCTTTCGGTGATATTTTTCTATGGCTTCCCAGTCTGATCGTCTGGTTGGTCGAGGGTGAAAATGACGGATTGCTCACACCAAGAGCTGTAAAATGGGGTGAGTTTCAAGGAGTCGTCCGGAGTAATTCGGGCCGTGGGATTTCCCATTGCGACGAGGTGGATATGCGCCGTCGCAGATTGACCAAGAAGCAGGGAGAGGGCGTTTCGGATATGGTGGATTTTTATGTGGATGTAGTCAAGCGATTGGCGGAAAATGGGTTTTAAGAGAGGCGACAAACTATGATGAAAAAAGCACGTAATCTTTTTATGACCATCATAATACTGAGCATGACATTTACACTGGCCGCATGCATGCAGGAAAAGCTGGGTGCAGAGAATCCAACCAAGGGAGAGACTTCCCAGACGGATTATGCACAAAGCACATCAAATGAATCGGAGCTATCGCTGCCGGTTTCCTACGACTTTAAGGCACAGTATATCCGGACAAACGGATATCACAGTGATGTGGTCTATCCACTGGCTTTCTTGATCGACAGCAAGGCTGCATTAGAGAAGTATTACACGGACAATGCGAAGCGATATGATCTTTCCCATAAAGACACCGTGTATTCCGATACTACGATCGGGTTTGAGGACGCGATTCAGAAGTATGACGATAAGTGGTTTGAAACGCATCGGCTTATTCTTGCGGTATTGGAAGAGGGGAGCGGTTCCATCCGGCATAAGGTTGTAAATGTGAGCAGAGTGGCAGATGACTCTGTTACAGTGGAGATTACCCGATATATACCGGAATATGGTACAGACGATATGGCGGAGTGGCATGTCCTGATCGAAATGGATGGAGCTGATCTGCAGTCTGCGGATCAGCTCCAGGTTGCATTTACCGAAGACGAAAAATTAGAGTGGCTTGCCCCGGAGGAAGATTACTTTGTAGAGCAGTCATTCTTCAATGTGGAACTTTCGGAATATGACGCTCCGGTTGATGTGATGATCTATCCGCCGACAAGAGAGGATAGCGGAGAATTGATTATCCACATCATCAAGGATGGCGAGGTGGTACAGCAGATTACATCGTGGTTGCCGGATGGGGTAGAGGACGGCAGATTGATCAGCGTAGATGCCGTAGCCTTTCCGGATTATGACATGGACGGAAATACGGATATGATCCTGATCTACACCATCGAGGGCGGACGGGTGATCGATATTTTGGACGGATATGATCTGAAAAACCTGAGCTGGCAGTCAGAATTTGAACATAACCTGGACCTTGCGAATGCCCTTATGCAGCGCACGGAAGAAGAACTGAATATGGCCAATGTGAAGAAATTCCTGGGCTATAAGGGAAAAGGAGAAACGTTTTCCTCCTGGCAGGAGGCATACCGATTTATCGCGAGGTTAGAATCTATACAGCAGTCTCGGTACCAGTATAATTTGATTTACTTTGATGAGGATGAGGTTCCTGAACTGGTGGTGGATCTGCCCGGCAGAGTGAGTCTGTACACCTATGCGGACGGACAATTGTATCGGCTGATGGACAGATGGGGCTACGGCATGCTTGGAAACAACGGATATCAATATCTTCCCCGTGGCAACAGGATGTTTAACCGGGACTCTGATTATGCGGGCGCCATCTATTCTGATACCATTATCCGCATGAACAGCGACCATCGTCTGGAGGAGGTGGTGGAAATCTTTACGGTCAATTTTGATGACAAAAACGGTGACGGATATCCGGAGGAGGATGAAATTCAGACGTTAGGGAAAGTCAGCACCAGCTATATCGGCGATCGTGTCATCAGTGAAGAAGAATACGCGTCTTATTTTGCGGAGGCGGAGAAAGCCGAATGGATATCCGGTAAATATGGATATGAAGAATTGCTGGAAAAGTTGGAGAACCAGTGACACATGGATCACAGTATGAAGGTAGACAAAAGAGGGCATGGGATATCAGTGATATGATTTCCCATGCTTTTTTCAAATACTTTGAAATACAATGCAACGTAAGTCATATTTTACGGTAGTATATAAGTGAAGCGCTTGAAAAGCTCGAAAACGAAAGAGAGAAATTCCATGGAAGACAACTCAATTATAGATCTGTACTGGAACCGCTCAGAACAGGCAATCAAGGAAACAGAAAAGAAATACGGAAATTACTGTCATAGTGTTGCAATGAGGATCCTATTAAACAGAGAAGATGCTGTTGAAATTGTGAATGATACGATGCTTGCGGCATGGAACAGTATTCCGCCAATGAGGCCTAACGTACTTCGCACTTACCTGGGCAGGATTGCGAGAAATTTATCTTTGAATAAATTCCGCCATATTTATGCGCAAAAGCGGGGAGAAGGCGAAACGTGGGTTGCGATGGATGAATTATCTGAATGTGTTTCAGATAGAACAGATTTTCTGGAAAAGATTGAAGCAAATGAACTTGCCGAAATCATTCAGGAATTTCTGGCAACGCAGAGGAAATCAGACAGACAAATCTTTATCCGCCGCTATTATTACTTTGATTCGATCCAGGAGATCAGCAGGCGGTTCGCGTGTAGTGAAAACAAGATAAAATCGATTCTATTCAGGACGCGTAAAAAGTTGGAAAAAAGACTGACAGAGGAGGGGTACTATTACGATGAATAATCAGGTGAAGTTAAAAAGTGATAAGAAACTGAGTGGTGAGATAAAAATACTGGAAGCAATTGGACGATTGGAAGATGCAATGATAGAGGATGCACCGAAACAGGAGGGAACAATTCTCGCAATGCGGCGTCTGATGGCGGCCGTTGCGGCGATCGCTGCATGCTTTGTTTTCGCGATTCCCGTTCTTGTCAAGGAGATACCGACAGTTTATCGGATCATAGACAGGTATGTGCCGACGCTTGCAGACTATATCATCCCCGACGAATTGACAGATGAAAAGGAAGGAATCCGCATGCAGGTGGAGGCGGTTCAGATTGAAGGCGGGGATGCGAGCCTGCTGGTATCTTTTTCTGATCTTCCCGGATATGACAGAATTTCCGGGAAAGTAGATCTGTATGACAGCTACAATCTGAGCAGTTTTGGAACCGATACCAGTATAGGTGGATGCAGTTTTCTGGAATATGACGAACAGGAGGACAAAGCATATTTCCTGATCAACATCATAGGGGACGGAAAGTATGCAAAAGAAAAGATCCAATTTACTGTGCGCACACTTCTTACCAGAGTAAGTGCGTTGGAGCAGGACATTCCGCTGACGGAAATCTCCAATGATCCTGTCTTGAAAGAAGTTGAGATATCCGGCTCCGGTGGTGGTGTACGGGGCAGAGAACTCTGTTCAAAGCTGATAAACGGAAGAGTGGCAACTGTGATTGCTATATCGGAGTTTATGGATATGGATGATCTTGACAGAGATGATTTAAGTGTCACAGGCATTGCGTATGCTGACGGTATTTTACACGTCCAGTCTTGCAGAGGAAGTGAGGAAGGGGCAGAAAGACATTTACAGTTGATATTATTTTTGGATGGGGAAGAATATGAGGATGGAATGGGCGTGTGCTGGCGTGAAGTGGTGAATGGGGAAGAAATTATTTTTGATGAAGAATGGTATGCGGTTTCACCGGAGGAACTGGCAAAAAGTCACCTTGTGGGAATCTTTCATATCGCAGACTCGCCGGTGCATGGAGACTGGAAAGTGATCACGAGGATTGAGTAGGGCAGGTTGACAAGTTGGAATGAGGTAAATTGAGATTATTTGGGAATATTTAAAAACAGGATGTGCATATCTGGGCGGTTGTGTGGGATATGCGGCAGCTTTATATGCAGTTATCTCAGCAATCCGGTTGGGGATAAGGAAGATCCAAAAGGAAAAGGTCAGGTTCCGGCAATATTTAGCAGAATTTGGCCTTGTACTTTGGATATGTCTGATTTTAAAAGTAACAGGCATGCTTGATATCATCTATTGGGAGATTTCGAAAGCTACGGAGATTTTAGATACTGTATGCAGAATTCCATTTGTAGGAAATGCTTTTAGCATGATTGTACTTAATATATTGCTGTTTGTGCCGTTCGGATTTCTGCTTCCTATTGTGTTTCCGGGGTTTGTAAAATCAGGGGAAAAGGTCTTCCTGGCAGGACTCATGTTTTCTGTGGGAATCGAGCTGACACAGTTGTTTTCCGGGCGTATGTTTGAATTGGATGACATAATTGCCAATTCACTCGGTGCATTGCTGGGGTATTTGATATTATTGATCATGCGTGATATTTACAGATTGCTTTCAAAGAAAAACAGTACGCAGGGCGGAGTGAAAGCAGAAGCGGAAACAAGAAGAACCTTGAGAAGAATCATGTTGACTATACTTACATATGGGATTGGACTGTTTATGATATCGTTGGTTGCTGACGGTGAGAAAATCCAGTGGCAGGAAGAAATAGAGTATCCGGGAATTGACGGAGATCAGACGGCCATGGAAGATATTTGTAGAATGAGGATGATATCTAAAAAAGGAATATATGAAGAATCTGCTGATTGCGGCGGGATTAGTCTTAGGCGCAATCGGATTTGCGGTGGCGGCTCCGGTTGCCAGACGGCTTGGTGCGACAGAGACCATGCTGTCTTACTGTGTGCTGTATGCGAGGATCAATATGCTGGGGATGGTGCCCCTTATGCTCCAGTTTTCGTTTCAGAGCTTTTTTATTGTGGCGGAAAAACCAAAGCTTGGATTGTATGTCACATTGGCAGCAGGCTGTACCAATATGTTTCTGGACTGGCTTTTTATGGGAGTGCTTGGGCTGGGCTTGGAAAGCGCGGCGGCAGCATCCGTGACGGGAATGATCGTCGGCGGAGTGATCCCTCTGATTTACTTTGGGAGAGAGAATTCGTCACTTTTAAAATTGGGAAGGCCGGTGAGAGACTTTGGGGTTGTGGCGAGATCCGCTACAAATGGCGCCTCGGAATTTATGAGCAATATATCGGTATCGGTTGTCAGCATGATGTATAGTCACCAATTGCTTAAGTTTGCCGGGGAGAGGGGCGTATCCGCATACGGTATTATCATGTACACAAACTTTATCTTTATTGGCGTATTTTTGGTTTCTCGATCGGGATTGGTCCGGTGATCGGCTACCATTATGGAACGGGAGAAAAGGATGAGTTAAAGAATTTGTTTGGGAAAAGTCTTAGAATCATTGGTATTGCAGCGGTGGTTATGTTGGTGTTGTCCGAACTTTTGGCAAAGCCTCTGGCAATGATCTTTGCCGGATATGATGAGGCACTTTTGGATATGACTGCGCGCGCTATACGGATTTATTCCCTGTCTTATATCATCATGGGATTTAACATATTCGGATCAGCGCTTTTCACTGCACTGAACAACGGATTGATTTCCGCACTGATTTCCTGTTTCAGGACACTATTGTTTCAATTGGCAGCAGTTGTCATTCTCCCCGCGATATGGGGGCTTGACGGGATCTGGTTTGCTATTGTGGCAGCGGAAGCGTGCGCCGTGGTTATTACTGTTGCCTGTGAGGTGGGGTATCGGAGGAAATATGGCTATCGGTGATGTAGGGGCGGAAAAGATAATTTGTAAATTGACCGAAAATTTATACTCAATTAAGAAATTGTTTACAAAATCATTAGCAAACACACTTGACGAGTGCTAATAAAAGTGCTATACCATAATTGTCAAGAGGAAAAGAAGTGATCCTTCAAAATCTCAAGACAAATTAAAATCATATAACAGCCCAGAACAGCATCCTGGACCGATAATAAAAGGAGGAATGACCTATGTTGTATGTACCTAGTATTTTTGGTGAGAGCCTGATGGATGATTGGATGGATGATTTCGATCGCAGCATGAAAGAGATGGATCGGGAATTTGACCGCGGCTTTGGCAAGAGGAATCCGTTGTTTGGCAAGCATGCGAAGAACCTGATGAAGACGGACGTGCGCGAGAAGGAGGACAGTTACGAGGTTGACATTGAATTGCCCGGCTTTAAGAAAGAGGAGATCGAGCTGAAACTCGAAAATGGTTTCCTGAACATCACCGCCGCCAAGGGATTGGATAAGGAGGAGAAGGACAAGAAGGATGGCAAGATCCTTCGTCAGGAGCGTTACACCGGCAGTCTTTCGAGAAGCTTCTTCGTAGGTGAGGAACTGAAAGAAGAGGACGTCAAGGCGAAGTTGGAGCATGGTGTATTGAAACTCACGTTGCCTAAGAAGGAAAAGAAAGCACAGGTGCCTGAGAAGAAACAGATATTGATCGAGGGATAAGCGGAAGTGGCAAGAGAACCCGGGATTTCGTTTGAAACGAACAGTCCCGGGTTCTTTTTTGCGACTGCCCAAATTCGGTCAGGGAGTAATCTGGCTTAGCGATTCGTGGCTTCCTTTTGCTTGTTCGTGGTATGGATGTTAAGTATGCTTGTTTTATTGACGAAAGATATCATACAAAAACTAAAAATGCCGCTTGGACCTTTCAGGAGAGCGGAGCAGTTTCGAATGGCAGAGAAACTGCGGAAAGGAGGATTATGCCTATTGGATTACAATATGGTACAAATGCTTATTTTTATATGAGGCAGAAAACGACAGGAAACAAGGCAGTTGAAACAAATCAGATGAAAGCCGGAGGGGTGGTGAACGAGGGCAGGTACTCAAGAAAATTTTCTGATGAATTGGAATCAAAGAAAAGCCTATTAAACGAAAACATACAAAGTAAAAGTACACAAAGACTAAAATGTCCATACAGCTCCATGGCAAAGGATGGCATTATTGAATATAACGGGGTGATCTTTAACTGTGATTATAAACACAATGCCATCACCCTGGGAGATATGTCGGACAAGAAAAAGGTGATGAATATCAGCCTGCCCAGCGGCGGGAGCCTGAAAGTTAATGTGGATAATATCGGTTCTCTCTCAAAGGCTGCCGGTATGTTTACTCCGGAGGATCTGAACGCTGTCATGAGGGCCATTCACCAGTACAATCATCTGACACATAAGCTGTATGAGATTGAGGAAGAAGAGGACGAAGCGGCAGAAGAGGTTTTCGAGACGGAAGAAACTTTGGATACACAAAAGCTTTCTGATGTAAGAGATGTTTCTGAAATAAAGGCAGTTTCTTTGAAGGATATGCTGAAAGAGAAATATCCGAATCTGGTTTATAACATCGGAGATGGCAGCAACAGTTATTGGCGGACACGCAATGACTTCCCCTTTGAATATCTTTTCAGGGAGAGTGAAGACTCAGGCAAGATGCTGGAAAACTGGAAACCCAATGGAGAAAATCCGACCTATCAGCGTTATATTGCGGCAGTGCCGGGGAGCAAGGCTGTCATGATCCATCCCAAGGCGCAGGAGCGATTGGAACATGATCCGGAGTTTGCAAAGGAAGTGATGGAGCGGATTGAGGCCTGGTGGAACTATGATATTGCGAGAAATGAGGCAATCGCTCCGGGATACACTGCCGGAATGTCGCAGGCGATTGCAATCGGTGAAGACGGTGAGATCACGAATGTGTTATCCTGCGGCGGGGGAGATTCCTTTATCAGGAGAAGTAACGGGAAGAAGGGGAATGGGCAGGAAGAGGAATATGACTGGTGGGCAGAGAGACATGCAAGACACATCATGTATATGCGGCTTTGGCTCACGGGTCAGGCAGATTTTGGTGGATTGTCCTCAGTTTTGGGTGGCGGAGGCTTTGAAGGCGGAAACTTTGGCGGGTTATTTGGGAACGGTGCAGCAATGGGTGGTTTCCTGGATTCACAGCTTGCGCAGGCAGCTGAAAATGAGATATATGATATGATAGAAAATGGAAATCTCAAAGAGATATTGGGGGATACAATCTGCGGAGATTCCACAGAAGCAGTCCTAGCTCATACATGGAGCGAGATCGAACAAGGCAGAAAATTGCGGAATGCGTTGTCAGGTTATGCAAGCATATAGATATCATTATAGATTTAACAAATCGAGATGGAAAAAAATGCCTGTAGGGAATCGGAAAAGATCCTTACAGGCGTTTGCTTATGTGGTGGTGTTCCATGCAGAGACAGAGTTGGTATTTGCAAAAAGAACCTGATAGCCTCCGTGCTCGGCGGAATAGCAGATATTTGTTCCGAATTCCTGTTCTTTGTCCTCATCTTCATCTTCAGCTTCCTCGGGTTTCCAGCCGTTTTGTATGTTTCTGCTGTCTTCTTCTCTGACAGGCAGATTCTGATAAGCCTTTGACGATTTGAAATCCTGCATCACATTGTTGATTGCGGCAACGAGAGCTTTCCTATCGGGATCATTTTTGGAAATACTGCCTATGGCGAAAGTCTCTATGGTTGTGACTTCTTCCTTGGATTTCGCATGCTTTAACTGTTCTTCGAGATGCTTGATCTTGAGCTGGATGTGCAGTGCTTTTGCATATAGGGCAGGATTGTATTTCCTTAAATATTGCATCTCTTTTTCACTCAGTTTCTTGCCGGATTCCAGTTTGGCGAGTATTTTGGCATCCATTTTCTGCCGTTTTTCCTCTGAAAGATCCTCCATTCCACTATTTATTCGGTCAAGAATCTGATTTGCAAGGTTAGTTCTTGCATCAAGTGAGTTTGACTGTACAGAAGAGGTTTCCTTTCCGGCAATGTTGAAATGATTCATATTCATAAATCCCCCTGCCAATGTGTGCAAATCCGTTTGGCTGGCGTGGCATCCATGCAAGGATTATATCGGCAGAATATTGCATGAACAAGAGTTATAAAGGCAGGTTTCGAAGAAAAATTAAGAAAGGTTTCAAAAAAATACCAAGGAAATTTGTGAAGAAAATGAAATAGTGGACTTGACACATATCGGAAGTCGATATAATATATAGACAATCGATACACAATAAATGCGGCGAGAAACACGAAACGGAGGGATATTATATGGCAATCGATAAAATGTTGATAGCAGGGAGCACAGGTATGATGCTTTTGAAACTGTTGTCGGAAAAAGATATGTACGGTTACGAGATGATTGAAACATTGCGGGAGCGTTCCCAGAATGTATTTGAGTTAAAGGCGGGCACATTGTATCCCTTGTTACACGGGCTGGAATCGAAAGGCTTGGTGACTTCCTACGAGGAAGAGGCAGTTGGGAAAATGAGAAAATATTACCACATCACCAAATCTGGGGAGAAGTATTTGCAGAGCAAAACAGAGGAATGGACATTGTATAAAGACGCAGTGCTTAATGTGCTTTCGATGGGAGGTTTGGCATGATGCGAATCGGAAGGATCGGAATTGAAATTCACAGGCTGGATAGCCCCGTACCGGATAAGCTCACATCGGAGAGAAACCGGGGTGTGGAGCAGTATATTCATACGGTAACCGGGCAGATGCGGAGTAAGTGCGCACAGGCTGCGATTGCCGAAGAATTGAGGGATCATATTGGATGTCAGACAGCAGAATATATGGCAAAGGGAATGAATGAGGAAGAAGCGGCGGCGCAGGCGGTAGAGGATATGGGAGATCCGGTGGTTGTCGGAACGCAATTGGATCAGGTGCACAGACCCAGACCGGCGTGGGGGATGTTGGCATTGATTTTGCTGATCAGCTTGTTTAGTACACTTTTATGGAATATCGCGGGCATGAGAAATCTCATGCCGACAGTGATCGGGCTGGTCGCTATGGTGATTGTTTATCTTCTGGATTACAGTTTCCTGGCAGGCAGGGGGAGATGGCTTGCGGCGGCATTCATAGCACTATATGTCTTGGGCGCGTTATATTTTCCGATTACGATCAGGGGGAAAATGCTTTGGATCGGTGTGGACAGGCTGCATGTTTCGCTGGAGCAATTAGCCTATCTCTATCTGCCGCTCTATGGTGCCATTGTGTATGATCACCGCAGAGAATCTTACAGAGGAGTTTTGAAATGTTTCTTATGGGCATTGCCTATGCCATATCTGCTGTTACGACTGCCGGATACGTCGGACGCGTTGTGGATATTCTTTTCCTGCATGGTTGTTTTATCTGTTGCGGTCGGGCGCGGGTGGTTTCAGGTGAAGGGAAAAGAATTGCTGGCAGCCCTTTGGGGTGTTTTGACAGCAGCTCTTGCCGGAATGCTTGCGGTGATTCTGCAACCCGGAAAAACTCTGTTGATGGATTACCAAAAGGCGAGAATTGCTGCCTATTTGGATGGTGAGCAGTTCAATTACATGCAGTTGACGGCCATGCGGTTGCTAAAAAACAGCAGGCTGTTTGGAGAGAGCCGCCTTGAGAATGGGTCTGTCGGTGGGATCAGCTATGATGTTGCAACCATGCGCAGCGATTTTGCAATTTCGCTGTTATCGGCGCGCTGCGGAAAGGCTGCTGTTGCAGTTGCGGTTGTGCTTTTGGCTGCGCTGATTGTGGTAATCTTTCAGATTGCTCTGCGGCAGTCCAATGAACTGGGAGCGATTGTCGGATGCAGTGTAGGGATGGTATTGGGAATCCAGACGTTTGTTTATCTTTTGAACAATATGGGATGTATTCCTTGCATGTCGGGATATCTGCCTCTGTTATCCTATGGGGGAAGTGGAGCTGTGGTAAGCTACATTTTGCTGGGACTCGTGCTGAGTGTGTACCGGTATCGGGATATACCGCTTGCGGAAAAGGAAAAAGGGATA
>CADBNO010000167.1 GCA_902796105.1 uncultured Lachnospiraceae bacterium
GATTGCTATAATCACCTTGTAGAAGAACGGCAAAGGACTGATCTGTCTGTCGGCAGACGGAAGCCTGAAGACGTACACGACGACGGACGGATTGCCGAGCGATCAGGTGAGGTGTGTTTCCGGTACGGAGGACGGGAAGGTTATACGAATCTTCCCTATGGGGAGTATACGCTGATCAAGCTGAACGGGGAGTGCTCCGGGGAATGCAGTGACGCGGAGAACCAATTTTCCATGAAAAAAGAGGATGCGTTTCCCGGATGGGATGTGTGGAAAGAAAAAAATAAGGCAGGCATGATGAGTGCTACGGGTTGATCATCCGCAGATAAGAAAAGTTCCTAAGCGGGAGAAATTTGCGAAGAGAGGTTACGATTTTGAAGATCATATGTGTAGATGATGAGGCATTTATGCTGAAATTGACGGTTTCCATGTGCGGGAAGCTGAGACAAAGGCCGGAAGTAACAGGTTTCGGAGGGGCAGAAGAGGCTTTGCAGTATCTGGAGAAGCATAAAACAGATATTGCGATGCTGGATATTTGTATGCCCCGAATGACGGGGTTAGAGCTGGCCGCGAGGATCAGGGAGCTGTGGCCGGATGTGGCCGTCATTTTTGTGACCGAACATGCGCAATATGCGTTGGAAGCACTCAAATTGCATGTATCCGGTTATGTGCTGAAGCCGGTGGATATGGAAGACCTTCAGGCGGAGGTGGATCATGCGGCGCAGGGGAGACCTGCGGAGAACAGACAGACGCGGGGCAGAGTGGCTGCGGAGAAGCCGGAACACATCGAAGTGCAGACATTCGGGGAATTCAATGTCTATGTAAACGGGGAGCCGGTATATTTCAACCGTTCCAGGGCGAAGGAGGCGCTTGCCTTTCTGGTGGACAGACAGGGAGGATATATGACGAGAGCAGCGATCTTTGAGTCTTTGTGGGGGGATGAGGCAAAATACAACCGCCAGATGCAGAAGTATCTGGACGTGATCCTTGCGTCCATGAGGGATACGCTGAATGCCAATGGGATCGGTGACATCATCGAACGTTCCAAGGGATGTTTCAGAGTGTGCCCGGAGAAGTTTTCCTGTGATCTATACCGTTTCTTTGACGGGGACATCCAGACTGTGGAGGCTTACCATGGGGAATATATGGCGTCCTATGCGTGGGCTAACATGACGGAGGCATATGTGAGTCATGTGAGAGGGATCATGTAAACAGCTTTTCAACAAGGCGTGTAGGAGACTATGCGCCTTGCACGTTTCTAAGGTTTGATCGAACAGCCTAAATCCCAAACAAAATATAAATAAAAAGTTAAAATTTTATTAAAAAACTATAAAATCAGAAAACGGCCTGTCTGTTTGAGGGACATTTGATGGACAGATCGGGGGGGCATGTGGTAAAATACTCTAAGGACACTTTTAAGCTCTGTTGATCCGCAGGGCAAGGGAGTTTTCCCGGGGAAAGCATCCTGGGAAATTTTCCAAAAAGTTTCCTGAAAAGATCACGTGATTGAAACAGGAGGAAAACAACACATGAAGAAGATTTATGCAAAGCTGCTGGAACTGGCAGCTATGGTGAGCACAGCAGTGATGATGTTGCCTGTGACCGCATTTGCAGGCTCGGCATCCAATTATTCCGTCGGCTCAGGCCCGGATTTCGATGCGGTTACTTCACCTATCGTAGACCTGATCGACAGCCTGCTTGGACCGGCCATTGCTATCGTGGGTGCATTGGGTACGGTATACTGCGTTATCCTTGGTGCGAAATTCGCTAAAGCTGAGGAGCCGCAGGAGAGAGAGAAGGCGAAGGCTCATTTGAAGAATGCGATCATCGGTTTCGTATTGATCTTTGTATTGATCGTGGTACTGAAGGGTGCGATCAAGCCTCTGACCAACTGGGTGAACGCAACCAAGTAAGGCAGAGCAGCCCGGAAGGAATTTATCTCAGTACGGCTCGGTAAGAACCGGCAAACATACTGCCAGCAGGGAGCGGTCGCAGGACGATCGGCTGTACCGCTCCCTCGGATCGGCTGGCAGGAAATGAAAAA
>CADBNO010000168.1 GCA_902796105.1 uncultured Lachnospiraceae bacterium
ACTGGCAGGCAATGAATATATTCGGACATAAGAGAGACGCAGAAGAAAACACAGATAATCTGACGGAAGAGTACTACGGGGAAGAGGAGTACGCCGAAGAGGAGGACGCGGACGCAGAGGAGTACTACGGGGAAGAGGAGTACGCCGAGGAGGACGCAGAGGAGTACTACGAGGAAGAGGAGTACGCTGAGGAGGACGACGCAGACGCCAAAGAATACCACGAAGAGGAGGATCCCGCAAAGCATGTCCATAAGTATTACGGAGAAGATGAGGGAGACGGCTCGGAGGATGAATATTACCGGATAGAAGAGATTGATTCCGAGGACGATCTTGATAAGAGGGAGCAGAAGAGTATATTCGGATTCGGCGTGATCATGGCGGCCGGCGTGTTCCTTGTTATTCTGGCGGCTGTGACAGGGACCATGTTCGTGCGCTCCCGCGCTATGGCAAAACAGACGGCGGCGCTTGCAACGGTAGGAACTCAGCTGGACGGGATAGAGATCGTCGGGGATCAGGGGCTTTTGGCCGTAGCGGACGCCACTGTCGCAAAGCAGGAGGCTTTGCGGATACTGCAGCAACAGGAAGAGGAAGCGGCAAGAAGGAATGTCGAGTATCAGGAAACGAATTACAGCAAGAAGGTGTCGGTTTCTCTGGATACGGTTTCCATCCAAAAAGATCTGAAGATCAAATTTTTGAATAAGAGCAGCGGCAAGCTGATCTCCAATGTGCCTTTTGCCGTGAGCATCGTCACGCCGGACAACAAGACAGAGGTCTGGAACGACGATGATATGGACGGAATCATATACAAAAAGGGGATTACCCCGGGAAAGTACAAGATCACCGTTAATGCGCTGGAAGGGGCTCAGTATCTGGATTATTCCCTGCCGGGTGAAGTGACGGCAGAGGTAAAAAAAGAGATTGCCTATAAGAAGATCGATGTGTCCAATGAGGTGAAGACGGAGGCACAGATCAATGTGGCGACCGAGGAGCAGAAAAAGATAACGCCGGCTGTGGAATCTGCGTTGACGGACACGGTGGAGTGGGTGGCCAGCACGGAGGTTGTCAATACCTATGTAGAGATCAGCAAGAGCAATATCGCGGATCCGTTGACGATCGCACTTGCCGGGATTTATTACCGGATGGCGAATGAGGTGAGTCTGAATCAGACAACAGTGTCTCTTCAGGTCGGACAGAGCACAGATCTTGCGGCATCGCACTCTCTTGCAAATGTGTCGGCTGTCACATGGACCAGCAGTAATTCCGGGGTGGCAAGTGTGGACGGAAACGGAAAAGTGACTGCGGTATCGGCGGGAAGCGCGACGATCGTCTGCAGAGTCACGACATCCGTAACCGATGTCTCCGGCGGCAATGTGACGAATACCTATGAAGCCGCATGCGCCGTGACGGTGACAGGCGGAGCGGTCGGGAATGTTTCGGTGGATCAGACGTCAGTCAGCATGTACCTGCAGGAGAGCAAAACCGCGCAGATCGCTGCCAATGGTTTTGATGCAGGGAAACAGCTGACCTATACAGCAAGCAGCAGCAATACAGGGGTTGCTACAGCCTCTGTGGATGAAAACGGTAAAGTACAGATCAATGGCGTGGCGGCGGGAAATGCCACGATCACGGTTTCTGCTAATTACAGGGAATCGCCTTTGGCAAACGCACCGTCCGCAACGATCGCGGTGACGGTTTCCGCCTTGTCCGGTTTGGGGCTGGAGAAGACCACATCTACTGTATACATTGGTACGCCGATCACGATCAAGGTAACCGGGAATAATACATCGGCAGCGCTTAGTGCGACCTCGTCGGATGCGTCGGTTGCCACAGTATCGGTCAACGGCCAGGCAGTGACGATCACCGGTGTGAAGACCGGAACCACAGAGATCAAGGTGACGGCATCCGGTGCAACAGCGACTTGTGCGGTAACGGTAAAGGCGGATCCGAAGAGTGATACAAGTTCACTGCTGAAGGATAAGGACGGCAATCAGCTTTATGTGCTGGAGAATGACTCTTACAGACAGGCTGTTTATGCGGATTATTATAAAGACGGCATGAAGTTCTTCAAAAAGGGTGCGGCAAAGTATACCGGATGGCAGACGATAGACGGAAGAGTTTACTTTTTCGATAAGGATGGCGACAAGGTCACGGGAGATCAGGTCATTCAGGGAGCAAAATACAGCTTTGGAGATGACGGGGCGCTGAAGTCGGATTCCGGTACAATGGGTATCGACGTCTCGAAACACAACGCCAGCATTGACTGGAATGCGGTCAAGAACTCCGGCGTGTCCTATGTGATCATCCGCTGCGGGTACAGAGGATATACGCAGGGATCCTTAGTCATTGACTCAAAGTTTGCACAGAACATCAAGGGCGCTACGGCGGCCGGGCTGAAGGTTGGTGTATATTTCTTCAGTCAGGCGGTGGATGAAGTGGAAGCAGTTCAGGAAGCATCCTTTGTGCTGGATGCCGTTAAGGGGTATAAGATCACCTATCCGATCTTTTTGGATGTGGAATACAGCGGCGCTGCGGGCAATAAAGGACGCGCGGACGGCCTGGATAAGGCGACGAGAACAGCAGTCTGCAAGGCGTTCTGCGCAACGATCCAATCCGGAGGATATTCTGCGGGAGTTTACGCCAATAAGAACTGGCTGGAGGAAAAACTGGATCCGGGACAGCTCGGGGCATACAAGATCTGGCTGGCACAGTATGCGGCGACGCCTACATATGGAGGAAGATATGATATGTGGCAGTATAAAGCGACCGGAAGAGTGAGCGGCATCACCGGAAATGTGGATATGGATATCAGTTATCTTGCGTATTGACGGGCGTATCAGACCTGGCGTGAAATGTGTCGAAAGATGATAGGAAACGGGGGAAGAGAAAGTGGCGTTAAATGTGACGGATCTGTATCCGAAGACGGAAGATAAACTTTCTTTTGGCCATGGGAAAATGGCGCTGAAAAGCGATCATACAATTTCAAATGCAGACGAACACCTTTACGCATTTTTAAAGGGGATTTCCGCGCTCCCGCTGCCCGGTCTGGCACATCCCGATGATGCGGAGAGCGTAAGGGAGGCGCTGCGTAAGGTTGATGAGACCGGAGAGGCACAATGCCTGACGTTCAGAATGCAGGGGGCGGACGGAGATTACAGATATGTCTATGCCATGCTCACCAGACATGAAAGCCCATGGGATGAAACGCCTACGGTGGATGTGGAATTGATCGATATTCTTAAGATCGGCAGTTTGTACGATAAAGCGGAAAGCCGCATGGAAAAGTATCGCAAATTTATGTCGCTGAGTGACAAAATGTATTTTGAATACGATTATGCGAGCGGAGAGATCACGATCTACGAGTATATCAATAACCGGAGTAACGATCTGTTCCGCGGCAGACTGGAGGAGCTGCGGGCAGAGATAGCGAAGACGGAAGGATACAGCTTTAAGCAGAAAGCGGAGTTTGATACGCTGTGTGATCGCTTGACAAATCGCAGGGACAATATGGATGTGGAGATGGAATTGGACAGCCGGTTGTTTGGACTGGACAAGGGATATATCCATTTGCGGGGAAGTGTGGCGTTTCACAATAACCGGAAAGAGCTTTTCGTTGCGACGATCACGGTCTGCAAGGAAGAAACGCAGGAAGAAAAGTATTATAAGAGTGCATATGCGAGAGACAGCGGAACCGGGCTTTATAACAAGCGCGCGATCGCGGAGCTCGCTATGGAAACAATTGCGAATACCAAAGGCAGGCCGGTGTTTTTGAGTATCCTGGATGTGGATGATTTCAAAAACATCAATGACAGTTACGGGCATCTGACAGGTGACGAGGTCATAGCAAAGGTTGCCGAGGTGATCGATAATAATATGGCGGGGCGGGGATTTGCCGGGAGATTCGGCGGCGATGAGTTTTTGATCGTGACCGATCGTGTAAAGGATGCGGATGAGTTTATCCTGATGTTAAAAACCATGCGCAAGACTATTGCTTATCAGTGTGCGGAAATGTACCGGGGCATGACGGTGACCACATCTGTGGGTATCGCGCAATACCCGAAGGACGCATCAGATTACGAGAAATTGTTCAAGCTTGCGGATAAATGTCTGTATCTGGCCAAGGCAAAAGGCAAGAACCGTTATATCATTTATGTGGAGGAAAAGCATAAGGATTTCAATATGTACTCCACGGAGCAGAAGGATACAGGTCCCAAACCGGCAAATGCCTATGATGCAAGGTGCAGGCAGATCGTTGATACCTTTAACCGGACTCTGGGCAATACCAAAGAGGGGCTTGACAATGCAGTGCAATATCTGATGAAAAGCTTTGATATCGACCGTATAGCGGTATACAGCGGAGAACATTATGCGCTTCAGTACTGCATGGGTGATACTGACGGCCTGATGCAGCGGGCGGATTATCTGGAAGATGGAAGAGGGCTCGACCTCTTTGATGAAAGCGGGTTGTATTCACAAAATCAATCCCTTCCGCTGAAAGAGAAATTTCCTGAATTTTACGATAAATTAAAAAAACAGGGGACGGAAGGTTACCATGCTACCAGGATCGTCCATCCGGACGGTACGCAAATGCTGGTGACATTCGAAATCCTGAGGAGATTCAGGAAATGGTCAAGCAACGAACGAGGGCTGCTTTAAATTACGGCGCAGTTTATCGGGAAATGCTGGTGGGAAATTGAAAAAAAGAAGAAAGCAGATAAAGGAGAAGAACAACAATGAGAACCTATTTAGTAACCGGAGGCGCAGGATTCATCGGATCCAATTATATCCACTACATGTTTAAGAAGTACGGGGATGAGATCCGCATCATCAATGTGGATGCGCTCACCTATGCGGGAAATCTGGAGAATTTAAAGGATATTGAGAATCGGGAGAACTATACTTTTGTAAAGGCGAATATCTGCGACAAGGATGCGATCAGCAGGATCTTTGCCGAGAATGACATTGATCGTGTGGTACATTTCGCGGCGGAGAGTCATGTGGACAGAAGCATTAAAAATCCGGAAGTGTTCGTGCAGACCAATGTATTGGGAACCGCGGTTATGCTGAATTGTGCGAAAGCGGCATGGGAGTTGCCGGACGGAAGCTTTAAGGAGGGCAAGAAGTTTCTGCATGTTTCCACAGATGAGGTTTACGGCAGCCTGCCGGAGGACGATACCGCGTTTTTCTATGAGACATCGCCTTACGATCCGCACAGCCCCTACTCTGCCAGCAAGGCAAGTTCGGACATGCTGGTGAAGGCGTACATGGATACCTATCATTTCCCGGCGAACATCACAAACTGCTCCAACAATTACGGACCTTATCAGTTCCCGGAGAAATTCATTCCGCTGATGATCAACAATGCGCTGCAGGGCAAGAATCTGCCGGTATACGGCGATGGCAAGAATGTGCGTGACTGGCTGTATGTGGAGGATCACGCGAAGGCGATCGATATGGTGCAGGAGCAGGGCAGATTGTTTGAAACCTATAATATCGGCGGGCACAATGAGAAACAGAATATTGAGATTTTGCATATTATTCTGGATACATTACAGGAGATGCTGCCGGAGGGAGATCCCAGAAAGGCAGTGGTGAGCGAGAAGCTGATCACTTATGTGGAGGATCGCAAGGGACATGACCGCAGATATGCGATCGCGCCGGACAAGATCAAGTCGGAGATCGGCTGGGAGCCGGAGACCATGTTCAAAGAGGGCATTAAGAAGACTATCAAGTGGTTCTTCGAGCATGAGGACTGGATGAAGAATGTGACCAGCGGTGACTATCAGAAATACTATGATGATATGTACGGAAACCGGTAAAACAATACGAGGAGAAAGATAAAATGAAAGGTATTATTCTGGCAGGCGGATCGGGAACCAGACTGTATCCGCTGACAAAGGCAATTTCCAAGCAGATCATGCCGGTGTATGACAAGCCCATGATCTATTATCCGCTGTCGATCCTGATGCTGGCAGGGATCAGAGAGGTGTTGATCATCTCCACTCCGAGAGACCTTCCGGTCTTTGAGGAGCTTCTGGGTGACGGGCATCAGCTGGGCATGGAGCTTTCCTATGCGGTGCAGGAGAGCCCGAGAGGATTGGCAGATGCGTTCATCATCGGAGAGAAATTTATCGGAAATGACCGTGTGGCGTTGATCCTGGGAGATAATATTTTTTATGGACAGAGCTTCACAAAGGTGCTGAAGCGGGTGGCGGAACGCGAGCAGGGAGCCACGATATTCGGTTATTATGTGCGTGATCCCAGAGAATATGGTGTGGTGGAGTTTGACGAAAACGGCAAAGCTATCTCCATCGAGGAGAAGCCGCAGAATCCGAAGTCCAATTATGCGGTACCCGGA
>CADBNO010000169.1 GCA_902796105.1 uncultured Lachnospiraceae bacterium
GACGATACAAGCTTCAGCATGAATGCGGGCATATGGAACCTCAGCGCAATCGTGTAGACCAGCCGGAAAATAAATGCCCCCAGTACAACGCCCACTGCTCTGGTGAGGATTCCACCTCTGCCCAGTACAGTCCCTCCGATCAGCAGCGATGCCAGCGCCACCGTCAACATACCGGTTCCGATATTGATATCCACCGATTTCTGTGACTGCGCCAGCAGACATCCCGAAAGCCCGGTAAACGCATTTGCCACGCATAGTCCCACCGTGGTCGTAAACACCGGATTGATAGAGGAAGACTTCACCATATCCGGATTGTTCCCCGTAGCGCGGATGGCCAGACCCAGCCTGGTATTCAGGAAAAATACCAGAAAGCCCACGACTGCAGCCACTGCCAAAAAGGCCACCGCCAAGGCAGAATATCCCTTGCACGGTGTTTTTTCCAACAATCCCTTCATCATCGTGAACACGGTCGTCGTCTTATTCATGTTCAACAGGGACGAACCGCCCATCACGGCAATGTTCACCGAATAAAGCGCCGTATTCACAATGATCCCCGCCAACAGACTGTCGATTCCCATCCTGGTCTGTAGCACAGCTGTCACCAATCCGGAACACATTCCAGCCCCCATAGCGGCCGCGATTGACAGATACGGATGCCCGGAAATGGCCACCACGGCGCCCACCGCTGCGCCCAACGTAAAACAGCCATCCGTAGACAGATCACATACATTTAACATGGTATAACTCAAAAAAAGCGCCAATACAGTCAAAGAACAGATCAGCCCTAATTCCAGGGCTGTCTGTCCAAGTGTAAGTGCAGTTGATAGATTCACATCTTACCTCCGTCCGATTCTGTTTTACTGAAAACTCTCCGCCGTAGTGATTTCCTGCACCTTTGTACAATACGGTGCAAACGCCGTCTTGATGGTTTCAAAGTCAAAGCCTACCGCCGCACAGGTCTCTGTATTTACAGTGGCAGTACCGTTGTCAAACGTCCTCACTGCCGTCGTAGAAGGATCCGCGCCGTTCACCAGCACATCCACGATCATATCGGCAGTTTCTCTTCCCAGGTTTGCGTAATCCACGCCATATCCCAGGAACGCACCATTCAGCGCAAAAGAATCTGCACCGGTATAGTGAGGGATCTTCGCATCCGCCAGTGTCTCATAAATGGAAAGTTCAGCTGTCATGATGGTATTGTCCGTGGGTGTAAAAATTGCGTCCACACCATCCGTTACAAACGCCTGAGCCGCCAGAAGCACTTCATCATTTGTGGTTCCGGTATGCTCTACATATGCAACCCCCTTTTTGTCCAGATACTCCTTTGCAGAAGCAATCGCACCGGTAGAAGCATCCTGTCCCAGGTCGTACAACAAACCGATTTTATCGGCAGAGGGATCAGCCGCAAAGATCAGGTTCATGATTGCTGTCGTATCCAGATAGTCGCTGGTTCCGGTCACATTTGCACCTGGCGTCTCCATGGATTCCACCAATCCTGCACCTACAGGGTCTGATACTGCCGCGAAGACCACCGGTGTTTTGCTCTCCTCTGTGGCTGCCTGCATTGCCATAGCAACAGGTGTAGCCACACCCACCATCAGGTCGACCTGATCTGCCTCAAAGTTCGAAATGATCTGATTCATCACTGCCGCGTCCGTATTGCAGTTATCCATGGAAACCTGGAAGGTCACGCCCTTCTCCGCTCCCGCCTCGGCAAGCCTTGCCTGAATGTTTTCCACAATCTGATTTAAGGAAGCGTCATCCACATAGTTGCAGATACCCACTTTATATACCGTGCCTGCCGCTCCTGTGTTATTTTCTGTGGAATCAGCTATGGACTGCTGCGCCGTGCTACTCTGCGTGCTGCTCCCCTGCTCCTGCGCGCCACAACCAGCAAGTCCCATGGTCATTCCCATAGTCATCGCAGCTGCCATAACAACCGTAGCAATCCTTTTTCCATTTATCCTGTTACTTGATCTTCTCATCTTTTCTCTCCTCTTTCATCAACATAAATTTAGTGTCAATTCAGCATCATCCTGTCGTTGGCAAATTCTCCGCCACTGGCCTCCTCAAATTTAGCAAGCAGGTCTTTGACATGCAACCCTTTTTTCTCCTCGCCCTTCACATCGTAAATAATACGCCCTTCATGCATCATGATCAGACGATTCCCATGCGCAAT
Source organism: uncultured Lachnospiraceae bacterium (assembly GCA_902796105.1). GTDB lineage: Bacteria > Bacillota > Clostridia > Lachnospirales > Lachnospiraceae > Acetatifactor. Next base: position 2,180 of record CADBNO010000169.1, read on the forward strand.
GGCATCCTTCATATTGTGCGTGATCATCACAGTTGTCAGATTGTCTTTCTGCACGATCCGCTCCGTTGCCTCCAGCACCTTGGCCGCAGTCTTAGGATCCAAGGCAGCGGTATGTTCATCCAAAAGTAAAATTTTCGGTTTTTTCAAAGTTGCCATAAGCAGCGTCAATGCCTGCCTCTGCCCGCCGGAGAGCAAGCCCACTTTTGTCGTCAGGCGATCTTCCAGTCCCAGCTCCAGGATTTTCAAGCTCTCCCTGTATTCCTGCCGCTCTTTTGCCGTAATGCCTGCGCGCAGCCCTCTGGGCTGTCCTCTTCTGGCTGCCAACGCAAGATTCTCTTCAATCTGCATACTGGCTGCAGTACCTGTCATGGGATCCTGGAAAACTCTTCCCAGAAATGCTGCCCGCTTGTGCTCCGCCAGCCTTGTCACATCTTTACCATCGATCACGATACTGCCTTTGTCCACAAACCAGGTTCCTGCAATGGCATTCAACATGGTAGATTTTCCCGCACCATTTCCGCCGATCACCGTCACAAAATCCCCATGCTCCAGATGCAGATCAAGGCCGTTTAAAACCGCTTTCTCATTCACGGTACCCGCATTAAATGTCTTATAGATGGAATTCAGCTTAAGCATTCCCGGCACCCCCTTTCCTCTTTGCGTTCAAATGAGGTATTGCCAGAAAGACTGCAACAATCGCCGCGGAAACCAACTTCAGGTCATTCGCGTTCAATCCCAGCCACAACACGACCTGTAATACCAGATAATAGATCACGCCGCCGAAAGACACAAATGCCAGCTTAAACGCGAAATTACTCTGTATTTTTCCAAACAGTACCTGCGAGATGATGACCGCGGCAAGACCGATCACGATAGCGCCACGTCCCGCATTGATATCCGCAAAGCCCTGATACTGCGCATACAGTCCGCTGGCGAACGCCACAATACCATTGCTGATCATCAGCCCCAAAATCTTGGTCACATCCGTGTTGATTCCCTGTGCTCTGGACATATTAGGGTTAGAACCGGTGGCGCGGATAGCGGAGCCGATCTCTGTCCCGAAAAACCAGTATAAAACAGCGATCAACACCACAATGATCACAGCGACGATCAGGATCGTATTTTGATATACCGGAACGTTCTTGATATAACGCAGGGAAACCAGCAGGTGATACTTGTCCACATTGATCGCCTGATTTGCTTTATTGTCCATGATCCGCAGATTGATGGAATAAAGTCCTAACTGCGAAAGGATTCCTGCCAAAATGGCAGGGATCCCCATAAATGTGTGCAAAAAACCTGTGACGAATCCGGCAAGCATTCCTACCAGAAACGCAACTGTAAGAGCCATCCACACGGGATAACCCTTCAGCATCAACATAATGCAGACAGCTCCTCCGGTACACATGGTCCCGTCTACTGTAAGATCGGCCAGATCCAAAAGCCTATAGGTGATGTAAACACCGATTGCCATAATACCCCAAATTAGTCCCTGCGCCACGGCGCCCGGAAGCGCGGTCAATAAATTCATAATATTCACGGACCATTCCTCCCAAATTATTCCGCAATCGCTTCATATCCTTCCGGAATCTGAATGTTCAACGCTTCACATCGGGATGGCACATATTTCTTCGTTACATTCGGTGCGTACCGGATCTCCATGCTGGATACATCAGCACCGTTTGCCAATACTTCATATGCCATCAGACCGGTCTGATAGCCCAGGTCATAATAGCTGATAGAAAGAGTTGCCACGCCACATCCTGCGCAGATTCCCTCTTCTCCCGCAACCACAGGGATCTTCGCGGGCTCGCAGACATTGTTGATCACCTCAGTGGCTGCCGCTGCCGCATTGTCTGTCGGGATATAGATCACATCCACATTTGCCACCGCATTGGTACATACGGAAGCGATATCGTTGGAATCAGCAAACGCGTATTCCTGACAGGTATAACCCAGCTTTTTCAGCGCCTCTTCCATCACCTGTATCTGATATACAGAGTTCGCCTCCGCCGAACAATAGATCATGCCTACGGTCTTTGCCTCCGGGAACAGTTCCTTCAAAAGCTGTGCCTGCTCCTCCAAAGGTGCCAGGTCAGAAGTTCCGGAAATGTTAACTCCTGTAGTTCCTGTCCAATTGTCGATCTGCAGTGCTGTCGCATAATCCGTAATGGAAGTCCCCAAAATCGGAATCTGGTTTGTTGCTGCTGCGGACGCCTGGAGCGGTGCCGTGGCATTTGCCAGAATCAGATCTACATTGGAAGATACAAACTGGTTAGCGATGGTTGCACAGGTCGCAGAGTCTCCGGAAGCATTCTGCTCATCAAAAGTCACCTTGTCTCCCAGTTTCTCAGTCAAAGCAGTCTTAAATCCGTTTGTCGCAGCATCCAGTGCCTCATGCTGTACCAGCTGACAGATACCTACCTTATAGGATTGCGCACTGCTGCCCGCATTCCCGCATCCTCCGAGCATACCGACCGCCATCACTGCACTCAACACCAGTGCAAGTACTTTCTTTTTCATAATTTTTCTCCTCTCTTTTCTGTTTAAACTTTCTTGTCTCTATGAGCAACAGGAAAACCTGCCATCTCCATTATTAATTATTGATTCCGGTCTTACTCCGGCCTGTTGCTGACCTCGATCACTCTCTCCAGCGTTCTGTATGCTTCCCCGCTGTCAATGATCTGCGCGGCCAGCTTTACACCCTCCGCCATGCTGTCTGCCTTTCCTCCGATGTACAGGGAAGCGCCGGCATTCAGCAGTACGGCATCCCGCTTCGGCCCCTTCTCCCCCTTCAGGATCGCTCTTGTGATCTCCGCATTTTCCGCAGGTGTACCGCCCTTTAACTCTTCCTTGCTACAGCGCTTAAAGCCAAAATCCTCCGGGCAGATCACACTCTGTCTGTACCAGCCATCCTTGATCTCGCTGATCGTTGTCGGAGCACTCATGGAAATCTCGTCCAATTTGTCCTGTCCATACACCACCATGCCGCGCTTCACTCCCAAGTTGATCAGCACCTGTGTCAACGGCATCACCAGATACTCATCATACACGCCCAGAAGCTGCATGCTGGGTTTCCCGGGGTTGGTCAAGGGTCCCAGGATATTAAACACGGTCCGGAAGCCAAGCTCCTTACGAATCGCTCCCACATATTTCATGGAAGTATGATACTTCTGGGCAAAGAAGAAGCACATCCCTGCTTCCTTCAGCAACTCCACACAGCGCTCCGGACTTTGCTGGATATTCACGCCCAGCGCCTCCAGACAATCTGCGGTACCGCACAACGAAGAGGCTGCACGGTTTCCGTGTTTCGCAACTTTCATGCCACCTGCTGCCGCCACCAGCGCAGAAGTAGTCGATATATTAAAGCTTCCGGCATTGTCACCGCCGGTACCCACGATTTCAAAGACATCCATTCCCGTATTCACCTGAGTCGCGTGTTCTCTCATAGCCGCTGCACAGCCCGCGATCTCATCCGTGGTCTCCGCACGGGCGCTCTTTGTGGACAGAGCGGAAAGAAACGCTGCATTCTGTGTCGGTGTGGTTTCCCCGCTCATGATCTCGTTCATCACGGCATAGGCTTCCTCGTAACTTAAATCCTCCTTGTTGACGATCTTGACAATTGCTTCTTTGATCATAATTTCTGCCTCCTTTTTCTGTTTGAACACCTGCAATTGATTTACTGGCGCATCGTTTTCCGGGCACAATTTCCTATAAACAAAAAAGTCCCTGACAGAGAACTGAGAACTGACTTCTCTGTCAAGGACGAATAAACGATACATAATCCGCGGTGCCACCTTGCTTCATGGTATCCCATGCACTTTACAGGATACGACACAGACTATCGCTATGCTTATATCCCAGACAACTGACGTATGCCCTCACGTTGCAGAATACTCTGTACTCCGTCGTTTTGTATCTCTTTCTCCCGATACGTTACAATATCGTACATTTCCCTGCACCCTCCGCGGTCCATTTATGAATCTGCCCAGATCACCCGCGACATCTTCTGCGACTTGTTTCACACCCGGCTCTCATCCTCCCCGGATTCTCTGTAGCGGCATCATCGCCTTTACTTCCGCATCATTGGTTTAAGAAGTATTTAATTGTTCAAATCATAGCACCCGCATATGTGCTTGTCAAGCAAATTTTACAGCTGTACTTTGTTTTTTCACCAGCCATTTTACAACAGTGCCTTGATGCACTCCTCCACCATTGCCATATCCGCTGTCGGCTCAAATCGTGCCACCACTTTTCCCTCGCGGTCTACCACAAACTTCGTGAAATTCCACTTGATCGAGCTGTTGTTTTCATAATCCGGATCCATTTTCTTTAAGAAATCCTTCATGAACTCTGCCTGCTGACCTTCTCCGAAACCGGCAAAGCCCTGCTGGGATTTCAGGTACGTATAGAGCGGAAGCTCATTCTCCCCGTTCACATCCGCCTTTTTCATCTGCGGGAAAGTAGTGTTGTAATGTAATGTGCAGAACTCATGGATTTCCTCGTCCGATCCCGGTGCCTGTGCGCCGAACTGGTTGCAGGGGATATCCAGGATCTCCAGCCCTTTCTCATGATAATCCTTATAGAACTGCTCGATCGGCTCATACTGCGGTGTGAAGCCGCAGCCGGTTGCCGTATTCACGACCAGGATCACTTTCCCCTTGTAATCCGCCAGCTTTAATTCTTCCCCTGTACCTGTGGTAACTGTGTAATCATAGATCATTGTGTTTTCCTCCTTTTACGCTGTTTTTATCGTGTTTCTTTTATTGTAGTTTTTATTGAATTTCTTATATTTTTCACAGAAACTTAACTGCAAATGCTTCTGCATCCTTCAATTGCTCCGCACCCGGCTTCCCGCGGACATACAATGCCTCCTCTGCAACGTCAATCCCCTGCTCCTTTAGTCCACTCTTTATCAAGGCAATGGAATGCTTCGAGATCCACGTGGACGAGAACACGACCGCCTTCTTCACCTTACTCTTATCCAACATTTTCAAATAGTCCTTCAGATGTGTGTCAATCCCATATGCATATAATGCCCCGCCGACAAACAACACATCCACCGGTTCACTGATCGCAGCATTACCCGCATCAACGGAAACTGCCGGCACTCCCGCAGCCTTCGCAATTGCCTCCGCCATAGCCTTTGTATTACCCGACCTGGAATAGTATCTCACTGCCGCATTCATAAATTTGCCTCCTTACTGATCCTTTTCTGCTCTTTGCCAATCCGTCGATTATGATTGTTTCAAATTTAATTGCATCCAACTGATTATAATATAATGCATATGGGGCAGGCTGTCAAGTCCTGTTTCAAAATTTTTTCCCTTTTTATATCATAATGACGCCCCGATAAAATCGCGTATGGGTGACATGTTCCCCCTCTCACAGAAAAAAAAGCAGCTTCTCCATGAAGCTGCTCTTCTGATCCTGCTTTCCCGGTCTTTCTTTATCACCCGATCCCAAAACTACAACTGATAAAAGCCAACCTTCTTATACACTTTTCTCAAGGTCTTATTTGCAATGTAGGAAGCCTTCTCTGCCCCTTCTTTATAGACATTGTTCAGATATGCCTTGTCTGCGATCAGGCGTTTTGCCTCCTCACGGATCGGGTTGAGTGCCTGCACCACGGTCTCTCCCACCGCCGGCTTAAACACACCGTATCCCTGACCTTCGAATTCTTTCTCAATCTCCTCATAGCTCTTGCCGGTGATCGTAGAATAGATTGCGATCAGGTTCGCCACGCCGGGCTTTGCGTCCTTATCGTACCGCACACATCTCTCTGTATCAGAGTCCGTCACCGCCCGCTTAAACTTCTTCATGATCACATCCGGCTCATCCATCAGGAAGACACATCCATTCGGCTCTGACTTGGACATCTTCTGTCCGGGTGTCGTAAGACCATAGATACGTGCACCAACCTTGCTGATATATGGCTCCGGCACCCGGAATACGTCACCGTACAGATTGTTGAAGCGGATCGCCAGATTTCTGGTCAACTCCACGTGCTGCTTCTGGTCCTCACCCACCGGCACATAGTGAGGCTGATACAACAGAATATCCGCTGCCATCAGGGACGGATAAGTGAACAGCCCCGCATTGATATTGTCCTTATGCTTCTCCGACTTATCCTTAAACTGCGTCATACGGCTCAGTTCGCCGAACATGGTATAACAATCCAGCACCCATCCCAACTGCGCGTGAGCCGGTACATGGGACTGCAAAAACAAGGTATTCTTCTCCGGATCCAGGCCGCATGCAATATACAGCGCCAACATTTCCAGAGAACGGCGGCGCAGCTCCTTCGGATCCTGTCTCACTGTGATCGTATGCAGATCCGCCATGAAATAATAGCATTCAAAATCATTCACTCTGTCTGCCCAGTTTTTGATCGCTCCCAGATAATTTCCCAGATGCAGATCGCCGCTGGGCTGAATGCCGGAGAGCATGATCTTCTTTTCTGTTTTATTCTCCGATGCCTTATTTTCCGTATCCTTATTATCCAGACTCCTATTTTCCAAATTCTTATCCTCCGGGTTTACAAAATATTTTCTGATATCATTTTCTTCATGACAACACTTATCAAGCATTATACTCCAAGAAATCCATTCTGAAAAGAGTAATTTCCGAAAAGAGTGCACAAAAAGAGTACACGGAAAAGAAATAAAAGATAAAATCCGGATAAAATTTTTCTTGTATTTTTATGCATCCAGGAGTATATTAGTAATGATTTTTACCCTCAATGAAGGTTATAGCATGGAATATACAGTAGGATCGGCCGTTGAGCGACTCCTGAAGAGTTATCAGGCCTATTATAATATCACAACTTTTGATGAAACAAAACGACCTCTCACAGCCATCTGTGAGTATTATGAGGCTTCCCAGAAATATGTTTTATCCCACAAAGCAGAGCTTTGGTCCGAAAACTCCGAGGAGTTTCTCTTTTTATTTCAGATGGATCATCTAACACTCCACGATTACGAGAAGTGCAGAGATTACGCATACGAAGAAGGCATGAAAATGGCGCATATCGGTCCCGGCCATATGTATACCTATATCACTCCTGTTTTTGTATGCAACGAGTGTGATGCGGATGCGCTGAAGGCGCTTAAGAAAACCCGTATTTATAAAAGTTTTCGTTTCTCTTTCCACGGCTGGATGGATTTTCACACTGCCGTGCTGGAGGTTCAACAGAATAAAATCTCTTCTAACACAGGCGGAAAGCCGGTGGAAAAAGTAATGAAAAAAGTGTTGTTCAGTTCCAGGGGGTCAAAGGGAAAGCCTTGACCCAAATCTAAAAAGTTAAAAGAAAAGGAGTGATTTTCAAATGAACACACTGTTACTGTTAATCATCTGTATCGCAATCCTGCTTTGCGGTTACATCCTTTACGGCGGATGGCTCTGCAAACAATGGGGCGTAGGAGACTCCAAGGAGGAAACCCCTGCGCACACCTTAGAGGACGGCGTAGACTATGTTCCCGCCAAGGCACCTGTGCTGATGGGACATCATTTCTCCTCCATCGCGGGCGCAGGCCCTATCACCGGTCCTATCGGCGCGGCAATGTTCGGCTGGCTGCCTGTTACTCTGTGGGTACTGGTCGGCGGTATCTTCTTCGGCGGTGTCCATGACTTTGGTGCACTTTTTGCATCCATCCGTCATAAAGGACAGTCCATCGGCGAGATCATTTCCGTGAACATGAGCCGGAGAGCCAAGAGATTGTTTATCATCTTTTCTTACCTGACACTGATCCTGGTAGTAGCTGCCTTTGCTTCTATCGTGGCCTCCACCTTCGGCGCAACCGTAAAGGATGGCGTGATCGACAAGGCTGCCAGCGCAACCAACGCTTCAGTTGCCATGGTATCCCTGCTCTTCATTCTGATCGCCATTGTATTCGGTTTCGCTGTATATCGCCGGAACGCGCCTATGCTGGTTTCCACCTTATTAGGTATTGTTGCCATCGTGATCTGTATGGCAGTCGGCATGAACTTCCATCCCATTTACCTGACCACCAACACCTGGATGATCGTTGTGGGAATTTACATTGCCGTTGCTTCTGTCACACCGGTATGGATCTTACTCCAGCCCCGTGACTACCTGAGTTCTTTCCTGCTCTACGCAATGCTTGGTATCGCTGCGATCGGAGTTATCGGCGCTCATCCCAATATGGATGCGTTCCCTGCGTTCACCGGCTTTGCTGTAGATAACGGAAACGGTATCCAGTATCTGTTCCCGATCCTGTTCACCACAGTTGCCTGCGGTGCCATCTCCGGATTCCACTCTCTGGTTTCCTCCGGTACCACCTCCAAGCAGCTGGATAAGGAAAAGGATGCCAAGCCCATCGCCTACGGCGGCATGCTCCTTGAGTGCGTCCTGGCGATCCTGACCCTGTGCGCGATCGCCTATGCTTACCAGTGGAATGCAGCAAACCCGGATGCCAAGCTGGCAGGTGCTACCGCAATCTTTGCAGGTGGTATCTCCAAGATGGTGGCTGCCATCCCCGGATGTAAGGGGCTGGAAAACATTCTGTACACCTTGCTGGTACTTACTTACTCTGCTTTCTGCCTGACCTCTCTGGATACAGCAACCCGTCTGGCAAGATTCATGTTCCAGGAGTTCTGGCTGGAGCCCGGACAGACGCCCAAGGACATCAAGGACGGTTGGAAGAAAGTCATGGTAAATCCTTATTTTGCAACCGGTATCACTGTGGTACTCGGTATTTTGCTCGGCATGACCGGTTACTCCAAGATCTGGGGGCTGTTTGGCGCAGCAAACCAGTTGCTGGCAGGCTTAGGTCTTCTGGCTGTTGCAACCTGGCTGGGTAATGTGGGCAAGAACAACAAGATGTTCCTGATCCCCATGGCCTTCATGATGGTGGTTACCATCTGCTCCCTGTGCCTGACCGTGAAGAACCAGATCGGTATCATCGCAAAGGGCGGCGCTGACTGGGGTCCCTACGCACAGACTATTCTGGGCGTTCTGCTAATCGTGCTGGCGATCATCCTTGTCATCGAAGGTATCCAGACGCTGACCGGCAAGAA
>CADBNO010000170.1 GCA_902796105.1 uncultured Lachnospiraceae bacterium
TATGCTGACGATTGAAGGGCTGATAGCAGTACTGGCTTTTGCCGGAACCTGCTTCGGCATTGGATATACGATAGGATTTCATCATGGCAAAACACAAAAATAACCGCCCTCGGCAAAGGTTGCGGTTATTTTTAGCAAATAACTAACCGGGCTGACCGTCTATCGGTAGCACCTTTCTATTTGTATAGTACACTCTCCATAGGGAAAAGTCAACCATTTCTTCCTTGCGAAAAAGAACATATATCCCTGCTGATTTCGGCACATATCCCACCCTTTTGTATTTTTTTCAAAAATCCCTAAAAAATTTTTAAAAAGGTATTGACGAAAATTCTGACCCTGTGCGACTACTGGCAGGAAATATGTTTTTGAAACCTCGCACCAAAAGAGCAGCGCAGGAACAGGACGCCATGATATCCGAGGAATTTGTTGATTACATGAATCAAAAAAGAGCTGAAGTTGGTCTTGACCCGTTAGAGTGGGATGAAAACCTTGCTAATGAGGCAATGAGAAGAGCGGAAGAAATAATCAGCAACTTCCGGGAAATAAAGATTATGATCAGGCATTGACAAAGCATAAAAACAATAATATAATATCAACATAGAAATTCAAGTGCATATCTGGCGGATCGCCGTTTATTTCACTTTGAACAGATATAATAGGATAAAAATATGTGGCAGGGCGGACGCCGGCAGACTCTATTCCGTGGAGAGGTGACCAGAAGCTTCTGACCACAGGGATTGGAGGAATATGGAGGACAGAGAAAAGAAAAGAATTCAGTGGCATCCGGGATTTGTGACAGGGATCAATCTGGAGCTTGGAGGATATAATAGCGGTATTGTGCAGGAGAGAGAATATAATCTGAACACGAAACCACTGGCAATCGACGTGCTGCTACGGAAGGACCAGCGGGGTAAGAAAGCGAACCCGGAGATAACGGACAATGAGATTGCCCGTATTTTTAGGCGTTATAACATTGTAGAGTACAAGTCGCCGGACGCGCACTTGGATATGAATACTTATTTTAAGGCAAATTCCTATGCGTGTCTGTTGAAGGTATATGGATACAAGGGAGAAGTAATCAATGAGACCGATATTACCATATCCTTTGTGCGGCATGCAAAGCCCAAACGACTGCTGGCGTGTTTCAAAAAGATGGGGATGGAGGTGCTGAATCCGAACCCGGGCATTTATTACATAGTCGGGAAAAATTTATTTCCGCTGCAGATCGTTGTCACGCGGGAGCTGGATCTGGAGAAGCATACCTGGCTGGTAGCGTTGTCGGGACGGCTTGGGAAGGAACAGTTGAGGCGGATACTGGAAAAAGCAGAAAGTCTGAAGGATGAGAGAGAAAAAGAGCTTGCGGATTCGGTCCTGCAGGTGTGTATCGCGGCAAATAGGAAAACGGTAGAAGAATTGAAGGGAGAAGAGAATATGTGTCAGGCATTGAGAGAGATTATGAAACCGGAATTAGAGCAGAGCAGGAAAGAGGGAATGGAGGAAGGAATCAAGGAAGGAATCAAGGAAGGAATCTGTGTAGCGGTCAGTATACTGCGCAGTTTGGGACAAACAGAGGAGAGTATCCGGGAAAGTATCATGAAAAACTATAAGTTGTCACAGGACGCGGCGGAGAAATACATGGCTGTCTAGTGTGAGAGTGGAAAGTATTGCTTTATATACAGTTTCAATCCTTTGGTTGACGCTTGCGATAATCTGTGGTAAGATTGACATAATTTCAAGAACATGCACATGATTTTGGAAATGCAATGACGGAGAGAGTACACGGTTTATGAACCATACAGAGAACCTTCCCGCGGCTGAGAGGGAGGAGGGGATTTACTGTGGAACATGGCTCCCGAGCGGCGCACCGAGCCGATTTGAGACGGTAAGGCTGCGACAGGTTCCGCCTGTTATAGCGGAGAGAGTTATTGCCTGCAGGAACAAGGCAGATGGGCGGCAATCGACTCTGTGAGGCCGGATTTGTGAAGATCCGGTGAACAGAAGTGGTAACACGGGGAGAAACTCGTCTTCTGAAGTATGCGGATGAAGCATACGGATGGAAGGCGTTTTTATTTTGCCAAAGAGAAGAAATCAGAGTGTGATAGAGGGAGGAAGAAAGAAATGCAAAGCAAGGGAAAGTATTATCTCACGACGGCTATCGCCTATACATCCGGCAAGCCGCATATCGGCAACAATTATGAGATCGTGCTGGCGGACAGCATCTGTCGGTTTAAGAGAAAGGAAGGGTACGATGTCTTTTTCCAGACAGGTACGGACGAGCACGGACAAAAGATTGAACTGAAGGCAGGAGAGGCAGGTGTTACACCCAAGGAGTTTGTAGACAAGGTGGCGGGGACGATCCGGGGATTGTGCGATCTGTTGAATATTTCTTATGATAAGTTCATCCGCACCACGGATACGGATCACGAGAGGCAGGTGCAGAAGATCTTCAAGCGCCTGTATGATCAGGGCGATATCTACAAGGGAGCCTATGAAGGATTGTACTGCACGCCTTGCGAGTCTTTCTGGACAGAGTCCCAGCTGGTGGACGGCAAGTGTCCGGATTGCGGCAGAGAGGTGAAGCCTGCCAAGGAGGAGGCGTATTTCTTCCGTATGAGCAAATATGCGGACAGGCTGATCAAGCATATCAACGAGCATCCGGAGTTCATTCAGCCTGTATCCCGCAAAAATGAGATGATGAACAATTTCCTCCTGCCGGGGCTGCAGGATCTGTGTGTGTCCAGAACTTCATTCAAGTGGGGTATTCCGGTGGATTTTGACGACAAGCATGTCGTTTATGTGTGGCTGGATGCGCTGACCAACTATATCACCGGTATCGGATATGACGCGGACGGCAACAGCAGCGAGCAATACAAGAAATTGTGGCCTGCAGATCTGCATCTGATCGGTAAGGATATCATCCGTTTCCATACCATTTACTGGCCAATCTTTCTGATGGCGCTGGGCGAGCCTCTGCCGAAGCAGGTGTTCGGTCATCCCTGGCTGCTCACGGGTACTGACAAGATGAGTAAGTCCAGAGGGAATGTGATCTATGCGGATGACTTGGTAAATTTCTTTGGCGTGGACGCCGTGCGGTATTATGTGCTGCATGAGATGCCTTATGAAAATGACGGAAACATCACCTGGGAGCTGATCGCGGAGCGGACCAACTCCGATCTGGCCAATACGCTGGGCAATCTGGTAAACCGTACGATTTCAATGAGCAACAAGTATTTTGGCGGTGTGGTGGAAAATAAAAATGCTCAATTGACACCGGAGGACGGCGTGATCGATGTGAATCTGAAGAAGACGATCACGGAGACCTATGCGAAGGTTGTGGACAGAATGTCCACCCACAGGGTTGCGGATGCGCTGACGGAGATCTTCGGCATTTTCAAGCGCTGCAACAAATACATTGACGAGACAGAACCTTGGGTATTGGCGAAGGATGAGGCGAAGAAGGACAGGCTTGCCACGGTGCTTTACAATCTGGTGGAGGGTATTGTGATCGGTGCGTCCCTGCTGGAGCCTTTTATGCCGGAGACAGCGCAGAAGATTGCGAAGCAGCTGAATACCTCTCTGCGTGATTTTGACAAGCTGGAGAAGTTTGGTTTGTATGAGAGCGGTACAAAAGTGACAGATGCGCCGGAAATTTTGTTTGCAAGACTGGATATGAAAGAGGTGCAGGCAAAGAAAGAGGAGATTGCGGCGGCACAGATCGCAGCTGCACAGGCGGCAGAAGGCGGGTCAAACGGTGATGCCGCAGAGTCTGCCGATAAAGGAATACAAAATGACAATCCTGTCATAGATATTGAACCGAAAGCGGAGATCACATATGAGGATTTTGCCAGGTTGCAGTTCCAGGTAGGAGAGATCATCGCCTGCGAGGCAGTTCCCAAGTCCAAGAAGCTGCTGTGCAGTCAGGTGAAGATCGGCAGTCAGGTGAAGCAGATCGTATCCGGCATTAAAGCACATTACAGTCCGGAGGAGATGGTGGGCAAAAAGGTGATGGTACTCGTGAATCTGAAGCCTGCGACATTGGCAGGTGTATTGTCTGAAGGGATGCTTTTGTGTGCGGAGGATGCAGAGGGGAATCTGGCGCTGATGACACCGGAGAAGACGATGCCCGCAGGTGCGGAAATCTGCTGATCATAATGCAAGGGGGTTGCGTATGAAGAAGACGACATTTTATTTTGATTCCCGGGACGGTGAGACCAAAATATATGCGGTACGGTATGAGCCGGAGGAGGATAAGCTGCAGGACGGGAAACCTGTGGCGATCCTTCAGATCATACACGGTATGGCCGAGTATGTGGAACGCTATGAGGAGACAGCGAAATTTTTCACAGACCGCGGGTTTGTGGTGACCGGCGAGGATCATCTGGGGCATGGGCGATCCGTGCCGGAAGGGGGAACTTACGGCTATTTTTGCGAGCAGGATCCGGCGACTGTGGTGGTGAGAGATGCTCACCGCCTCAAAAAGATGACGCAGGCACTTTATCCCGGAGTACCTTACTTTATCCTGGGACATAGTATGGGGTCTTTTATCCTGAGAAATTATATCTGCAGATACGGTACCGGGATTTGCGGGGCGGTGATCATGGGGACCGGTATGCCGCCGGCAGCCGCCATATCAGGAGGAAGGGCACTGTGTGTCCAACAAAAGCTTTTGCATGGTGACAAGTATGTCAGTAAAATGTTGTACAAAATGGCATTTGCGGCGTATAATGCAAGGATTCCGGATGCACATTCCGATTATGACTGGGTGAGCAGGAATCCGGAAAATGTCAAGGCATATATCGAGGATCCGTTGTGCGGATTTGTCTTTACCGTAAACGGGTTTCAGACGTTATTCGATCTGATATCGAGGATGGGTGACAATGAGAACCTGAAGAAGATCCCGAAGGAGCTGCCGCTGTTTTTGTTGTCCGGTAATGAAGATCCTGTGGGCGAGTACGGTGACGGCGTGAAACGCGTTTTTGATTCGCTGGAGGATCTGGGGCTGGAGCAGGTTATGCTGAAGCTTTATGCGGGTGATCGACATGAGATCCTGAATGAGGCGGACGGCGAACAGGTGCGAAAGGATATTTACAACTGGATCCTGCCGAAGCTGGAGCAGGGGAGAAAGTAGTATGGAACAGAGTGAATTTCCCTATAAGATCCGATGGGCCAGGGTGGAAGAATGGGAGCCGATGATGAAAATGGTCTGGCGAACTTTTCTGCGCTTTGAGGCGAAGGATTATACGGATGAGGGGATCCATAATTTTCTGGATTTTATCACCGATGAGAAATTGTTTCACTCCTTTTTGCGGGGGGATTATCAGGTGATGGTAGCGACGGATGACAACAAGGTCGTGGGCATGGCGTCTGTCCGGAATCGCAACCATCTTTCCCTGCTGTTTGTGGATGAGCCGTACCACCGCCAGGGAATCGGCAGGGAGCTTCTGAACCGGTTTTGTGAATATCTGGAGAAGGAGGAGGGAGAGCCGTACATGTCGGTGAAAGCGGCACCCTATGCGGTAAAATTCTACCAGAAGCTCGGATTTAGGGCAGTGAGCCCGGAGGAGCAGGTGGGAGGGATCCGTGTCACTTCCATGGAAAAGCATTTTAAGAAGACATTTTAGAGAAATTTAAGTAATTATAGAAACAGAGGAGTATAAGAGGTGCAGAATTATGAAATTTTTTGATATTGACGGACCGGTTGTCCAGTTTTTAAGCAAAGTGGCGGATCTGATGTGGCTGAATATCCTGACGATCGTGTGTTGTATTCCGGTGATCACCATAGGGGCTTCTCTCACGGCGTTGAATTATATGGCTCTGAAGATTGTGCGCAATGAGGAAACCTATATTACAAAAGGATTTTTTAAGGCATTCAAGGAGAATTTCAAGCAGTCTACGGTGATATGGCTGATCTTTATGGTACTGTTCAGCGTGATCTATGTGGATTACCGGATCGTGCTGACGACAGATGTCCAGATCGGTAATCTGCTCAGAGGTTTGATCGTGATGGTCGTTGTGTTGATCATATTCACCTTTATGTATGTATTTCCGCTGCAGAGTAAATTTTCCAATACCATAAAAAAGACTATACAGAATGCATTTATTCTGAGCATCATGCAGTGGCCGAAGACTTTGCTGATGATCCTCTTGTATCTTTTGCCGTATGTTCTGTTTTATGTGTTCCCCGGGCTGATCCCGTTGGTTCTGGTATTCTGCCTGTCAGTTCCGGCAATCCTGTCAGCCAGACTGAATCATAAGTTTTTCCGGAAAATGGAGGAGCAGATTTTGTCACAGGGCGCGGAGAGACAGGGCACAGACGGACAGGACACAGACGGACAGGACATCGATGGACAGGGCATCGATGGACAGGGCACCGGTGACGCGGAACATGACATTGACAGCAGCGAACAGTCGACGGATGTTATGGCAGAAGAGACGGAAGAAGATATCGGACTTGCCGGACATACTGCGACAGATGTGTCGGAAAATAATGGTCAAAATGACTAGGGAAAAGCATATAAGTTGTACAACTTGACTAAAATGTGTAAAATGAAGCAATTTCATAAGCAAAATTTACAATAACGACCAAAATATTTGTGAAAAACTTGTATGGAAATTGTCACGCGTTTTCGATATACTTTTTTAAGTGAGAAGTGTAACTTACACATGAAAGGAGTATATACCAATGGCTAGTTTATCTTTAAAGAATGTATGTAAGGTATATCCTAACGGATTTGAGGCCGTTAAGGACTTTAACCTGGAGATTGCAGATCAGGAGTTTATTATTTTCGTAGGACCTTCCGGATGCGGTAAGTCCACCACTCTTCGTATGATCGCAGGTCTGGAGGATATCTCTTCCGGTGAGCTGAAGATCGGCGACAGAGTTGTAAACGATGTAGAGCCTAAGGACAGAGACATTGCGATGGTATTCCAGAACTACGCTCTGTATCCTCATATGTCCGTATATGACAATATGGCATTTGGTCTGAAACTGAGAAAGGTTCCCAAGGATCAGATCGATAAGATGGTAAAAGAGGCAGCTAAGGTTCTTGACCTTACCCCGTTGCTTGACCGTAAGCCGAAGGCTTTGTCCGGTGGTCAGAGACAGCGTGTAGCTATGGGACGTGCGATCGTACGTAATCCTAAGGTGTTCCTGATGGATGAGCCTCTGTCCAACCTGGATGCAAAGCTGCGTGTGCAGATGAGAATTGAGATCGCTAAGCTGCATCAGAGACTGGGCACCACCATCATCTACGTAACACATGACCAGACCGAGGCTATGACACTGGGTACCAGAATCGTAGTTATGAAGGACGGCGTTGTTCAGCAGGTTGATACCCCTCAGAATCTGTATGACAGACCTCAGAACCTGTTCGTTGCAGGATTCATGGGATCTCCTCAGATGAACTTCTTAGATGCAGTTGTAAGCATCAGCGGCGAGACCGCATACTTAAACATCGCAGGCAAGGCTATTCCTCTTCCTGCAGCGAAGTCCAAGAAGCTGATCGATGGCGGTTATGACGGAAAGATGGTTACTTTCGGTATCCGTCCTGAGGATGTATATGATTCCGAGATGTTCATCGAGGCATCTCCTAACAGCGTATTTGAGTCTACCATCAAGGTTTACGAGTTGCTTGGTGCTGAAGTATATCTGTACTTCGACCTCGACGAGTTCCCTATCACTGCAAGAGTAGATTCTCGTACCAATTCAAGACCTGGCGATACTGTTAAGTTTGCTCTGGATACTGAGAAGATTCACGTATTCGACAAAGAGACCGAGCAGGTTATCACCAACTAGTTTGAAACAGTTTGAGGGTGCCGGAGACGGCACCCTTTTATTTCTTTATTAGAAAATTACGTCCGTAAGGATGCGTTCAGATCAGGAGTAATCATGATTTCCAATCAAATCATTCAAAACAGTATAGAGGAATTAAAAGCAATAACCAAGGTGGATCTCTGTATCTATGAGCCTTCGGGCTCAATGGTTGCCGGAACCACGGAAATTACGGATATAAGCGGTCAGATGATCAAGGATTTTGTTGTCTCTCCTGCGGACAGTCAGGTGATCGGAAACCACCATTTGATGAAGATCTATGAAGAGGATGGGTTGCTTTACGTGGTTGTTTCCAAGGGGAACGGCGATGACGCCTATATGATAGGCAAAATCGCTGTGAGCCAGATTCAAAATCTGGCGATAGCCTACAGAGAGAGATATGATCGGAACAGTTTTTTCCAGAATCTTCTTTTGGACAATCTGCTGATCATCGACATCCACAATCGTTCCCGAAAGCTGCATGTGGAAATGAAGCAGCCACGGGTTGTATTTTTGATCGAAACAGAACAGGCAAAACAGGATCCGGCAAAACAGGATACAGCAAAACTGGAAAAAGACAGTATGGTCTTGGAACTGTTGGGCGGAATGTTTTCGACACAGACAGGAGATTATGTGACTTCTGTGGATGAAAAAAATGCGATCCTGATCAAATCAGTCGCGGAAAACAGCAATGCGGAGGTGTTGGCGCATATTGCGGACACGATTGTGGATATGATGAATTCCGAAGCCATGTTGAATGTGAGGGTCTCTTATGGGACGGTGGTGCAGGAGTTGAAGGATGTGTCCAAATCCTATAAAGAAGCACAGATGGCGATGGATGTGGGGAAAATCTTTTACGCGGAAAGAAATGTTGCAGCGTACAGTGCGTTGGGGATTGGCAGATTGATCTATCAGCTGCCGGTGAACCTGTGTAAAATCTTTATCGAGGAGATTTTTGGCGATACACTTCCGGAGGAGCTGGATGAGGAGACGTTGAACACGTTGGACAAGTTTTTTGAAAACAATCTGAACGTGTCGGAAACGTCAAGACAGCTTTTTGTGCATCGAAATACGCTGGTATACCGGTTGGAAAAAATTCAGAAAAGTACCGGATTGGATGTTCGTTGCTTTGATGATGCCTTAACCTTTAAAATTGCGCTGATGGTTGTAAATTATATGAAATATCTGGAGAAACGCTGAGTTATGAGGGCATAAACAGAGCTCCTTTCGCATATATATGAGATAGAATATATATGCGGAGGGGGCTTTTTTATGTTGGCAGGACCGTGGGTGCAATATGACAGAAAGATCAGATATTTGGATTATCTTGAAAATGGACAACGTTGTCAGGGAGCAGGGTTTATTAAGTTAGAGCGGCGGGACGAGCTGTGTAATATCAACCTTCAGGTAAGCGGTTTGTATCGTAAGGATCGGTTTACCAGACCATTCCTGCTGATCGGGGAAAACGGGGAAAAGGAACTTTGCAAACTGCAGCTTTCCGATGGAGGGATCAAAACCTGTTTTGAGGGGTTGGACAGCAGAAATCTGGGCGGACAAGACATTTCTTATGACCAGCTTCTGGGAATCCGAATACCGGTTGCGGACGGGAAGGAAATTCGATGCATATGGCGGCGCTTGCCGGATGTGGCGGAAATGGGTGAAGAGAATGTCGGGGATGCTGTGGAAAAGGCCGAAGAGAAGGCTGAGGGGAAGGCTGTAGACGCTGAGGAGAAGGCCGGAGAGAAGTCAAAGGAAAAGGCCGAAGAAAAGGCTGAGGGGAAGGCTGTAGACGAAGTGGAGATAGCCGAAGAGAAGGCAAAGGAAAAGGCCGAAGAGAAGGCAAAGGAAAAGGCTGTAGACGCTGAGGAAAAGGCCGAAGAGAAGGCCGGAACCGCGGCTCAAAAGAGTGGATCCGGTATGTATAAGGAGGATAAATGGCAGCAACTGTGGATGATCTATCCGCATGTACACCCCTTTTGCGATGAACGGGAATTCCTGTCGATCAGTCCCGGTGATTTTGTATTATTGCACAGACAGTCCTATAAACTTGTGAATAACAGTTTTCTGCTGCATGGTTTTTATCAATATCATCACCTGATCCTGATGGCAGAATCAAGTCGGGGACAGGCGAAATATTATATCGGAGTGCCGGGAACTCTTTATGAGAGGGACAAAAAGACGGCAATCCTATATGGCTTTGAGAGTTTTGAATGTGCGAAGGAACCTGCGGAGGAAGGAGATTTCGGCTATTACATGGTCCCGGTGGAATTATAGAGAGGTTGTGTGAACGCGTCAAATGCGTCATAGGTGTCAGGATCGTAAGCCTTACATTCATCGAAATACAGGTCGGCTTACAGTTCTGTGTAGGATCTACAGCCCGCGGCAGTCAAATTCAGGGATAAAGCTGTCTTTGGCGGCCTCCCCCTCCTGAATAAAGCCGTTTTGAATGTTGAGGCGTTCTGCAAAACGCAGAACTCTGTCATATTCCTCGGCTGTGACACGACGATTAAGCTCTGACACATGTGTCACTTGCGGAAGAGGCGTATACTGATTCATAATACTGATGTAGATTGCATCGCCGTAGGTTTCGTGCAGATAGCGCAGTACTTTTTTGGAGTCTTTGGTCTGCCCGGGAAGGACAAGATGTCTTACGATCATACCGCGTTTCAGGAGATACTCGCGTCCGGACTCGGAAATTCCCGATTTGGCGCCGGTTCTGGTGCCGGCTTTGCTGTCGTCGGCAAAGACCGGTGCACCAACCTGCCGGAACATTTCCGCAAGCGCGGCAGAAGCTTTCTCAAAATAGTCGGGAGCATGGGAGTAGCGGGCACTCAGATCAGGGGATACATATTTCAGATCGGGCAGATAAATATCTACCAGACCATCCAAAAGACGTAGAGAGGATACCTCTTCATAGCCGCTTGTATTGTAAACGACAGGGATGTCAAGTCCCTGTTTTTTGGCATTCTGAAGAGCCTGAACGATCTGCGGGATATAGTGAGTAGGTGTTACCAGATTGATATTATGGGCTCCCTGAGCCTGTAATTCCAGGAATATGGCGGTAAGGCGTTCCGGTGTGATCACTTGGCCGGCGTTGCCGTTTGCGATATTGTAGTTCTGGCAGAAGACACATCTTAGATTGCAGCCGGAGAAAAATACCGTGCCGGAACCTCTTGTGCCGGAAATACAGGGCTCCTCCCAAAAGTGGAGTGCAGCTCTTGCAGCTTTGATGGCAGCAGCCTGTCCGCAGTAGCCGGTCTGCCCGGCCAAGCGGTCTGCATGGCACTTTCTGGGACAGAGGGTGCAATCGCTTAAAAGTTCAGAAAATTCAGTTGGGTTGTTTCGAACGGTTGAATCGGATATACGGATATCGGACAATATTTGACACTCCTGTCGTTTGTTGGTATTTCGGGAATCATATAACCGGCGCTGTAAAACAGACGGTTAAAATAAAATACCGCATACGCCGGTCCTTTCTTCCGACTCCACCCGGTTGCCTCACGGCACATGAGAATTCCTACTTAGTGCTGCTTTGTTCCCAACCTGACACGGTTCGTAGGCACCCATTGCGCGAGACCGAATTTCATCACCGAAAGCTGGTGATCCGACGCATACGGCTTTTTAAGTGTATCGTTTCTGCTCGTTTTTGTCAAGAAAAATCGTGCGCGTCAGGATTGGCTGTCAGGATTGGCACTTGGGGTTGATTGGCGTATCAGCTTTCCATGCTTTGTTTCGGAATGAATGGCTCGCTGCATTGTATAGAATTTGCCTTTTGCTGTTCTTTTTCCGCCTTATTCCGTTCTCGCAGCTCCACAAAAAAGGTTTTCAGCATTTCGCTGCATTCATTTTCCAGCACGCCGCGGGTCACGGCGACCTGATGGTTGAATTCCGGCATGTCCAGAATGTTCAGGATCGATCCGGCACAGCCTGCCTTGGGGTTCATGCAGCCCATGACCACTTCCGGGATCCGCGCCTGAACAATGGCGCCGGCGCACATCTGACAGGGCTCCAGCGTTACATAAAGGGTGCAGTCCTCTAAACGCCAGTCCCCGATCTTCCTGCTTGCTTTGTTGATGGCGGTGATCTCTGCGTGCGCCAAAGTGTTTTTGTCTGTGTTGCGGCGGTTGTAGCCGCGGCCGATGATCCGCCCCTCATGGACGATGACACAGCCGATGGGAACCTCACCCAGAGCATACGCTTTGCGGGCCTGCTTTAAGGCCTCTTTCATGTATTTTTCCTGAATGGTTTTGATGATTGCCATGTTTCCTCCCGATAGCGTCTGATCAGAATCCGGCGATGCACTTGCCGGAGACACGATCGCAGAAGACACAATCGCAGGCATTATGATCTCTGCGACATCTGCGACACGGTCACGTGCGCTATGATCCTATGCAAAGTATAGCACGAAAATAGACAAAAGAAAACCGCAATACTTGCATTGACGGTCAGCTTATGGTATGATAAGTATGTTAAAAAATAAACATAAGTGAGGAATGCTTTTCTCACAAGCACAATATAATAAACAAAAGAAAGAGTGAGGCCAATGAATCTAGAACAGCATTTGAATGAGATCACGGGAAGAACTTATGGCAAGAGTATCAGTGCGTGTACGCATGTGCAGCTCTATACATCCATTTTGCAGCTGGTGAAGGAGCGGGCAAAAGAGGCGCCTGCCATCACGGGTCAGAAGAAGGTTTACTATATTTCCATGGAGTTTTTGATCGGAAAGCTTTTGTCCAACAATCTGATCAATCTGGGGATTTATGATGAGCTGGAGAAGATCTTAAAGAATAACGGCAAGAGTCTGACGGAGATTGAGAACATTGAGCCGGAGCCTTCGCTCGGCAACGGCGGTCTGGGTCGTCTGGCGGCGTGTTTTCTGGACTCTATTGCGACATTGGGGCTGCCCGGTGACGGCATCGGTCTGAATTATCATTTCGGATTGTTTAAGCAGGTGTTCAAAAGTCATTTGCAGCAGGCCGAGCGCAATGAGTGGATCGAGAAACCCTCCTGGCTGAATCCTACAGGAACCCGATTCGAGGTTTGCTTTGGAGAGAAAAAGGTGACATCTTTGCTTTATGACATTGATGTCATTGGATATGAGAACGGCGTGAATAAGCTGCATCTGTTTGACCTGGAGTCCGTGGATGAGAGTCTGGTGAAGAAAGGGATCAATTTCGATAAGACAGCGGTAGACAAGAACCTGACATTGTTTCTGTACCCGGATGATTCCGATGAGGCGGGCAATCTGTTGCGCATTTATCAGGAATATTTCATGGTGTGCAACGGTGCACAGCTGATCTTGAAAGAAATGAAGGAGAAGGGACAGGATCTTCACAGGATGAATGAGTATGTGGCGATCCAGATCAATGATACGCATCCCACGCTGGTGATCCCGGAGCTGATCCGCATCCTGACCGGGCAGGAAGGCTTTACCATGGATGAGGCGATCGCTGTGGTGAGCAGGACCTGTGCGTATACCAATCATACCATTCTGGCCGAGGCGCTGGAGAAGTGGCCGCTTGCGTACCTGGAGGAAGTGGTGCCGCAGCTTGTGCCCATTATCAA
>CADBNO010000171.1 GCA_902796105.1 uncultured Lachnospiraceae bacterium
GCAACTCATACAGTGGGATCTGGTGGTCACCATATTCTCTTTTTTCGGCACTCTGTAAATGACTACATTTAAGAAACTGCCAATCACTATTCCGTACAGGAATATGACTATGTAAAGAAGAATTACAGGAAGCATGTAGGGTGTGTCCTTTCAACGCAATGCGCTTATTGTTATGACTTTAATCTAAGCTATATCTTACCATGCACCGGTAACGTTTACAGTACCGTTGCTGGCGTTGATAGCAACTGTAATGGTGTAGGTCTTGTTGTCATGGAGTTTAGAGGTATACTCGATTTTATCAGGAATTGTCAGCAAAATCTCGTTTTGCAAATCCGTGCATGCGGATGTTACATTTTGACCATCTTGTGCAGTAACTGTCGTGCCAGTTGCGGGAAGTGCATTGTATACCTTCTCTACAGAGCAAGCGATCTTGGTAGCATTCAGAACCTCAGCTGCAGCGGACTCATCCTTCTGCACACGAGAGCTCTCAACATACTTCAGGAACTGAGGAGCCAGTACACCAACCAGAACTGCCATGATAGCGATAACGATGATCAGCTCTACCAACGAGAAACCTTTGTTGTTCATCTTTTTCATAATAACATCTCTCCTTTTTGTTTGTTGTTTTGTTTCTTTATCTTATTCATTCTGTCCCTACCCAGAATGGATAATTCGTTTTTCTCTCCCTGATTTTACAGGTTATCCAATGCCTGGTACATGCTGAGCATAGGAGCCATACAAGCTGCTACCAAGCCGCCGACTACGATTGCCAGTACCACGATGATCATCGGCTCCATAGCCGCCATCAAAGACTGTACCGCCATCTCCACCTCTTCATCGTAATAATCTGCCAGTTTATCCAGCATCTCCTCCGTGTTACCAGCTTCCTCACCGATACGGATCATGTGGTAAACCATAGGCGGGAACAATCCGCATTCCTCCAGAGGTCTGGAGAGCGGCATACCGATCGTGATCTCATCCTTCGCCGCCTTCAGGGCATCTTTGAAGTATACATTACCTACAACCCCGGACACGATATCCACTGCTTCGATCAGCGGAACACCGGATCCCAACAACGTACTCAGCGTTCTTGCCGTCAAAGATGATGCAGACTTAATGGTCAGGTTGTTGAGCACCGGAAGCTTCAAGGCTATCTTGCCGAAGAAGTACTTACCGGTTGTTGTCTTGGAGAACGAAATGATACCAACCACAATACCGATCACAACGGGTACAATGATGAACCAGTAATGGATCAGCGCGTCACTCATTGCCACATATGCTTTCGTGATTGCCGGCAGATCTGTTCCCAAATCCTGGAACATAGCCGAATACGAAGGAATAACAACCACCAGCATGACAACCGATACAATAAGCGCTACTACGCAAACCGCTATCGGGTAGATCATAGCTTTCTTCACCATAGCCTGAGTCTTGGCGCTACGCTCCAGCTGGGAAGATACACGTTCCAACGCTACATCCAGATTACCGGAAGCTTCACCGGCATTTACCATGTTGATCATAATCTCCGGAAAGATGTTCAAGTGATTGCTCATCGCTCCCGCGAGGCTGTCGCCTCGTTCCACATCAATCCTTACCTGATTCAGGGTGTTGCGGAGCTTTACGTTCTCCGTCTGCTCCGAAAGCATCTTCAGACATTCCAGCATTGTCACGCCGGCGCGCTGCATACTTACGAACTGTCTGCACATAACGCTCAAGTCTCTGTTTGACGGCTTCTTGCTCATGTCAATGTTCAGATCCTTGGAAAGAGCGCCTGCCTGTTTGATGCTGATCAGGGTCAAGCCCTTCCGCTTCGCCTCCTGTCTGGCGTTTTCGAGGTTATCCGCCTCTATCGATCCTTTTACTTCCTTACCTTCACCATTTACGGCAACATAACTAAATGCAGCCATTTTCGTTCCTCCTGCGGTTTATTGATTTTGCATTCTTTATTCTTCAAACGATACACGGAGCATTTCATTAAAGGAAGTGATCCCTTCCTGCACATAGGCTGATGCACTCATGCGAAGTGTCCTCATGCCCTCTTCCATTGCCGTGTCTTTCAGTTTCTCGATTCCCTCATGCTTGCTGATGATGCGCTTGAGCTGCGGGCTCATCTGCATGATCTCGTACACACCGATACGACCTTTGAATCCGGTGTTGCCACACTGCGGGCAGCCACAAGGCTCGTATATCGTGAGGGGTGTCACTTCCGGCACGCCCATTGCCAGCTTCTCTTCCGGTTCTGCCTCTCTTGGCTTCTTGCAGTTTGTGCACAGCCGGCGAACCAGTCTCTGTGCAATGATGCCTACTACGGAGTCTGCGATCAGATACGATTCAAGTCCCATATCCTCCAGACGGGTAACTGTTGCAGCCGTCGAGTTTGTATGCAGCGTGCTTACCACCAAGTGTCCGGTGATGGAGGCCTGTACGGCAATTCTTGCAGTCTCCTCATCACGGATCTCACCGATCATGATGATGTCAGGGTCCTGACGCAGAATAGATCGCAGTGCGGATGCAAATGTCAGATCCGCTTTGTTGTTGGTCTGCACCTGATTGATGCCGTCGATATTCGCCTCGACAGGGTCTTCTACCGTAATAATATTCACATCTTCTGTGTTTAATTCGCTCAAACAGGTATACAGGGTTGTTGATTTACCTGAACCTGTGGGTCCCGTAACTAGAATGATCCCATTCGGATTCTTCAATATATGATCCAGCTGTGCCATCTCGTACGGCTTCAAGCCCAGCTGGCTCTTCTCTCTGTTCAGATTTGCTTTCATGGCAAGACGCATTACGACTTTCTCGCCATATACAGTTGGCAGAATAGATACACGGATATCATACTCTACGCGGTCAACATACTGTGTGATACGACCATCCTGTGGTTTACGCTTCTCGGAAATATCCATACCACCGATGATCTTGATACGTGCGATCACGGATGACAGGATGCTTGGTGTATAACGGTCTCTCTCGTACAGTGCGCCGTCGATTCGGTACCGCAGCCTTATGTAAGTCTCCATGGGCTCCAGATGAATATCGGAAGCTCTCTGTCTGGCCGCTTTCTCTATCATTTCCTTGACCAGTGTAACGATAGGTGAGCTGTTTACACTCTCCTCTTCCTGCTCGTTCGTCTCGACGGTAAGCTTTTTCTCCTTCGCATACGCCTCGAGCTTGCCGCTCATCTCCTTCTGGCCATAGAACTTGTCGATCGCATTCAGGATACTGCGGCTGGTAGCTACCACCGGTTCCACCTGATAGTTCGTGATCAGGTTGATATCGTCCTGTGCGTTGTAATCCAGCGGATCCGCCATAGCCACACGCAGCACGTTCAGATTATCCTCGCGGAAGCCATACGGGAATACGACGTTTTTCTTCAGGACATCCATGGAAACCATGTCGAGGATGGCTTTCTCCACCGTCACATTGTCCAGATCCACCGTATCCAATCCAAGCTGCTGGCTCAGCGCGTTAACCAGTGCATCTTCCGTCACCGTGCCCTGCTCGATCAGATATTCTCCCAGCTTCTTTCCGGCCTTCCGATGCTCCTGCAGCGCGTGCTGCAACTGTTCCTGCGTGATCAGCTGACTGCTGACTAAAATTTCACCTAATCGAATCTTTTTCCTACCAAAATCCATTCTGCTCTATAACCCCAAATCTGTTTCAAATTATTAAATTTATCTAAACTTATTATATGACAACCCAGTCAACATGTCAAGGAAAAATGAAAACATAATGTGAACACAATCGAAACCATCCTGCTTCTTCCCTCGTCATTCACTCCCCGATCGGCTCCCACACGTCCATGCACTTCTGCTCTCCGAACATCAGATCATACTGCACCACCTTCGACTGGTTCAAAATATGCATCTGTTCCTCCGTGCACTGCCTTAACAGCGCTCCCTCCGCGTCCGTCACAAAAGCTCTGGCATTCGCCTTGAACGCTGTGCGCTGCAATCGCAGGATCCGCATCATGTTCGTGTCCGGCATCTCCAGATTCCGGAACAGCGCCTCCGGCAGATAATAGATCCCCTCTCCGGAAAACTGAATCTTCGCCACCTTCTCCGGCGCATAATTGCTCCACAATACCAAAGGAATAGACTGCATCCTCGACACCATCTCCAGCGAATAATCCGTCATGCTCAACCCCAGAACCTCTAACACATCCTCCGAAAAATTCGGGATATGATCCCCATACATCAGGATCACCGTCGGCTCGTCCTGCTGCTCAAAATACTCCACCAGCTGCGCATACGCCTGCTCCGCCAGATAGAAACCATTTACATAATTGACCAGAGTTTTATAATCATCCTCGCTCAGATGATTATCCCGGATCTCCACCGAGATCGGATACGGATAATCCTCCACCGCCTCGTGGGTATATTCCATGATCCTCGTGTGGTTCGCCATAGATAACGCCCAAATGAACTGCGGCTCATATGTCTGCCCGCCATTTGCCGGTGCAGCATTTTCCTGCCCTGCGCCCTGCGCCTCGCCCGCTTTCGCCCGCTCATACTCCAGAATGATCTGCTTGGTCAACGACTCATCCGATATATATTTCGTATAAATATCCCGATAATCCATATCCCCGTCAAAGATCACTTTGTCAAACCCAAACTGCCGGTAGGCCTGATCTCTGCTGTAAATCTCCGGATAATAGGGGTGGATTGCCGTCGTGTTGTAGCCCAGTGCATGCAGATAATCAACCACCGACGGAAGCTTCCGCCCTGCCGTATCCGAATATACCGTGGAATCATGTACAAAATACTTGGTGTCCAAACCGGTCAAAAACTCAGACTCCGAGCTTACCGTACCGCCTCCGTATACATTTGACGTCATATACCCCAGCGTACATTTCGATGCCAGATCCTTATAAGGCTGCATAGGATCCATGGAAAAAGTCACCCTGTCCGACGCGATATTATCCGTATTCCACCACGACTCATTCATGATCACGATAATATTCGGCCGGATTCCATCCGTTCCCGTCTCCCTGTCCGGCGCCTGCGCCAACAGATTCGCATACACCTCCTCGACCTGTTCCACACCATCCGTTGAAAGACTGTCATTCTCCAGAAAACGATACAAAACATACTTATTGCTCTCCGTATCGGTCACGCGAAACGTTTCCACGGAGTCCAGCGACAATTTACCATAAAAGTGATACTTGGTATACCCGATTCCCACGACCAGGCACCCCACACAAGCCACGATCCGCAGCACCCATTTGCGAAATAGCGGTTTCCGCCACAACAGCCTCTCCAAAAAGCCCATCGCCGTAAGCAGGATCAGCCCGCCTGCGAGGACCCCCAGATAAGCATCCGCCCGGAAACGCACCTGCCCCAACGCCATCCCGGCCACCTCGGTCAGCTTCAGATCATTCAGCCTCAACAATTCCCTTCTGTTGATATATTTCAGATAACTGGCATGCGTCAGCACAAAAAGGAACACC
>CADBNO010000172.1 GCA_902796105.1 uncultured Lachnospiraceae bacterium
GACATAACAGGCTTTTTATCTGTCTGCTGGTAGATAATCTGCTTGCATCAGCTTTGAACATAGTGACATTTTACACGATTTCCTTTCCGGAACGTTATCCTATGTGGCTGAACTATCTGATCAACCAGGTTTATTTGTTGTTGTTTAATTTAATGGGTGTCCTTTTTATGCTCTATATAGACGCGATGATCAAAATGGCGCGTATGAAAAGGGCGATACGTATTCTTGCGGTGTGTATTGTCACAGTGGATCTGGTGCTGCTGTTATCTTCGCCGGTCACGCATCTTACCATTTATTATGATGAGAACCTTGAATACTGTCACGGACCGTTGATGTTCATGCTTTATGTGACAGCCTTTGTTGCGGTGGCTGCAGCCAATATTATATTTGTGGCTGCAAGAAAACGGTTTAACGCGTATCAGGTGTTTTCAATCACGGGGTTTGTCTGCTGTATTTTGCTCAGTATAGTATTTCAGGTGTTCCATCCGGCATATGTCATTACGAATTTTACCTGCGCGATGATGTTGTTTTTCGTCTACTCGGCTTTCGAAAATCCGGCATACTATACCTATAACGATACGCGCTGTTATAACAGGCAGGCATTTCTGGAGACGATACACAGGCTGCGTAAGAAGGAAGAGCCGTATACGATCATAGGGGTCAAGATGTCCGGATTTGACGTGGTGGTCAATGCGTACGGGCAGGAGAATGTGGCGCTCATTTCCGGCAAGATCGCGGAGCGGCTGAACCATGTGTTCGGCGGTAAAGCATATGCCTTGAGCATCAACTGTTTTGTGGTGTTGACTTCGGAGCAGGAGAGTGTCCAGATGGTGAAAAGGGTGAAAGCCTGTTTCGAGACACCTTTTTCCATCGACATGGAAGAGGAGAGTCATGATATCCCGATCGATGCAGTGGTGAAAAGGATACCGATCGTGCGATTTGATATTGACGGGATCGAGATGGAGGAGATCGTCCATGAGATCATGTCCTATGCGAAGGGTGACGAGGACGAGGTTGAGAGTGTCGAGATGACGGTGGCTAACGTACACAGGCGCAGGGAGCTGATCCACGTTATCAATGAGGCGATCCGGCATGACCGGTTTGAAGTATATTATCAGCCGATCCTTGACACGAAGACGATGCGGTTCCACAGTGCGGAAGCGCTGGTAAGACTGCATGATGAGAAATTCGGTTTCATCAGCCCGGAGGAATTTATACCGTTGGCGGAGAGCAGAGGACAGATTGATGCCATCGGAGGTATCGTGTTTCAGAAAGTATGCGAATTTATGCGCAGCGGCTCGTGTTTTGAATATGGCGTGGAGTATATTGAGATCAATCTGTCTCCGGTGCAGTGCAGGCAGGTGAATCTGGTGGATTCGCTGCTCGGTATGATGGAGAAATACGATATTGAACCCAGCCGGATCAATCTGGAGATTACGGAGACTGCAGAGATGGAAAGCGGGGAAATGCTCAAGCTGACAGGCATTATGAACAGACTGCATAATTACGGAGTGACTTTCTCTATCGATGATTTCGGCTCCGGTTTTGCGGCGATCGATTATCTGGTGAAGCTTCCGATGGATCTGGTCAAGATCGATAAGAGTATTCTCTGGCAGGCGATGGAAGATAAGGTTGCCATGATGGTGCTGCAGCATACGATCCGCATGATCAAGGAAGTAAATAAAAAGATCGTGGTGGAAGGTGTGGAAACCAAAGAGATGATGGATTTCCTCATAAACGAAGGCTGCGATTATCTTCAGGGGTATTACTTCTCTAAACCGATATCGCAGGAGGAGTATTTGGAGTTTCTGCAGAAGAATTGCTTAATCAGTTGAGGAGAAAGTATGGGACAGGTCAGATTGGGGAAAACCGGCATAACAGTAGAGAAGAATGCGTTTGGCGCATTGCCGATCCAGCGGATCACACAAAAAGAGGCCGTGCGGCTTCTTCGCAAGGCCTATGATCACGGTGTGCGTTTTTTTGACACAGCGAGGTGGTATACGGACTCTGAAGTGAAGGTGGGGGAAGCCTTCGACGGGATGCGTGAGAAAGTATATATAGCGACGAAGACCGGCGCTACGACTGCGGAGGGGTTCTGGAAGGATTTAGAGACGTCGCTGCACAATCTGCGCACGGAATATATCGATATCTATCAGTTCCACAACCCGGCGTTCTGTCCGAAACCCGGCGATGGCACGGGACTTTATGAAGCTATGCTGGAGGCCAAAGCACAGGGAAAGGTACGACATATCGGCATCACGAATCACCGGCTGGCTGTGGCGAAGGAAGCCATCGCTTCCGGACTTTATGAGACGTTGCAGTTTCCCTTCAGTTATCTTGCGTCGGAGGCGGATCTGGACATTGTGGAACGATGCAAAAAGGCGGATATGGGTTTCATCTGCATGAAGGCTTTGGCGGGTGGCTTGATCACAAATTCCGCGGCAGCATATGCCTATCTGGATCAGTTTGATAATGTATTGCCGATCTGGGGAGTGCAGCGGGAGACGGAGCTGGATGAGTTCTTGTCTTATATAGATGCCCCGCCGGCGCTGACGGAGGAATTAAAGGCGATCATCGCCAAGGACCGGGAGGAGCTTTCCGGCGAGTTCTGCAGAGGCTGCGGTTACTGCATGCCGTGCCCGGCAGGGATTGAGATCAACAATTGCGCGCGGATGAGTCTGATGATCCGTCGGGCGCCGTCCGCAAGTCAGCTCACGCCCGAAATGCAGGAGAAAATGCACAGGATCAAGGATTGCATGCGCTGCGGGCGCTGCAGTGCCCGGTGCCCTTACGGGTTGAATACACCGGAGTTGTTGGAAAAGAATTACAGGGATTATCGGGAGATCCTGGCGGGAAAAGATATCAAAGCGGCAAAAGAAATGACAAGGCTCGGCAGCACCTATTAGGTGGCCGGGCCTTTGCTTTCAGTCTTGGGATCATTTCCGGAAGATGACGATCTGGGTTTCCTCCGTATAGCCTAAGGACTGCATGTATTTTTGCAGAACATGGATTTTTTCCTGAAAAACAAAATAGGCATCGTAGCATTTGGCAAAATGCATCATGGCGCCGTCGAAATCGCCTTTATCCTTGGCTTTCCAGGAGGCGGTGGCGTGGGCATGAAAATTGTCATGAGCTTCAAAGGTAGCCCGGAACGGATTGCTCTGGGTGATCTTCGGGTCGGTCTGCTCACGAAGCCACAGGCCGAGTTTGCATTTGTCGTTGTTGTTCACCTGATTGAGGCGCAGCGGCTCAAAGCCCATGGCGTTGTTGTAGATACGCCACATGAGGATGAAATGATCTACCTCGAACACCTTCAGCTTGTCCTGTGTGGTGACGCAGCCGGCTTCACGGTACATATCGCTGCGGCAGGTGTCAATGTAGCGTCCGATCTTGAAAATGTGAACACCGGTCTTGTTGCAGTCCTCGGACAATACCGCATAGCTGTTGGCAATGTTATCGACTTTGCGGGAGAATTCCGTTGTGATACTGCTTTGTCTGTCGATGTCTTCCAGGATCCGGCCGGCCGAGTCGTTGATGCTGATGATCTGTGAATTCATCTGTTCCATGTCGCCCAGAGATACTTCTACTTTCTCGTTACCCTCTGACAGATGCGTCGTGGTCTCGTCCATGGATCTGGCCAGACCGGAAATGTCGCCCTGAAGCTCCTGGACATATTTTTGGATGTCGCCGGCGGATTTGGTGGTGCTGCTGGAGAGCTGCCGTACCTGTTCTGCCACAACGGCAAAGCCTCTCCCGGCTTCACCTGCCCGGGCCGCCTCGATGGAGGCATTCAGTGCCAGCAGATTGCTCTGGTTGGCTACAGAGCGTACCACATTTACAATATCGCTGATCTCATCTATTTTGGTGCGGAAATTTTGAATCTGTTGATTGATCTGTATGATCTTTTCCGAGGATTCGTTTACTACCTGTATGCTGGATTTCATATTTGCGGTACTGTTCTCGGACATGGCGAGCATGGTGTGGATGTTGTTGCGGATCTCGCCCATATAGGAAGAGATATTTCCGATGGAATCCTCCAGATTGCGGCTGGCATCCTCCATGGTTTCGATGTCACGGGATTGGGAGAGAACCTGGTCGAGCAGATTTTTTACATAGGAATTGTCACCGATCGCCTCCATGGCCTGATTCAGGCGCATGATAAAGTTGTTGTTGAACCTGCGGTAAGCGTACATGGTCTGATTCAGCAGTTCGGGCAGTTCACTGTCTTCGTATCCCTCGAGGGAAACATCATGGAAATCGCCTGCTGCAATTTTGCGCATGGCTTCTTTGAGCAGGATCAGGTCGTTGTTTTCTTTTGGAACTGTTTTTGCACGTCTGAACATAGGCTGCCTCCTTTGGTGTGAAACAAATCGAGTTCTTGCGCATGGAAAATTGCGCGGCAATTTTGAGTGTAACCGTTTTTGCTTTTATTCTATCATAAATAGGAGAGTGGAACAACAGGGTGTTGCATCTTCTTTGCTGTTTCTCAGCGGCTTTTTGGTGTCTGCTGGATACAAAGCAGGATACAAATGGCCCGGCGCAATTGCAAAACCTATGCGGCTGGTGTAAAATAGGAACAGTTTGGACGTTGTATATTTTTGGAAAGATCGAGCATCCTATTTTTGTCAGAAAAGGCATAAATGTTTTCAAAAAGGAGAGAGAAAGATGGATGCTAACACGATCGAACTTTTGAAGGAATGCAGCTCCGGATGCCAGATGGCGATGGACAGTGTGAAAAAGATGCGGGAATATACAAAGGATGAAAAGCTGAACGAGCTCCTGGAGGCGTACGGGGAGAAGCACAGACAGCTCGAAGGAGAGATCAACGAGCAGCTTCGGAATTGCGGCGAGGAGGAAAAGGCTCCGGCTAAGATGGCGGAGATCATGGCCAATATGGAGATGAGCCTGAAGATGATGGTGCACCCGGATGATCACGAGGTGGCAAAGATCATGATGGACGGCTGCAATATGGGGATCCAGTCGGTCAGCGAATATGTCAATAAGTATCCGGATGCTTCCGGAGAGAGCCAGAATGTAGCAAAGAAGCTGATCGGGATCGAGGAAGATTTCATGCAGGAGATGAAGGGTTATGTATAACCGTGGGATCCGGGGCGGCAGACCGGCCGCGGATACGGTACGGCCTGCGGGAAAGTATGTCTGCATGTTCCGATGGCATGGGGCATATATATAAAGTAAGAAAAGCTTCGGAGCATTTTATGCAGAAAAAAATACAATGGAAGCCGCTGTTGATCAGCGTGGGCTTGAGCCTGGGTGTGGGCATTCTGTCAGCATTGTCCACGCCGAACATAGCCGGGGAATATGCTGCGATACCCGATCCGCCTCTGGCGCCGCCGGCATGGTTGTTTCCGGTGGTATGGACGATCCTGTATGTGCTTATGGGCGTGGCGGCATATCTGGTCTGGCAGGGACCGGTGAGTGCGGAAAAGCGAAGTGCCTTACTATATTACGGCGCACAGCTGATCGTGAATTTTTTCTGGCCGATATTTTTCTTCCGTCTGGATGCCTATGTTACTGCTTTTTTCTGGCTGCTTTTGTTGTGGTATCTGGTGTTCGTGACCTGGGAGAAGTTTTCGGAACAGAACCGGGTTGCCGGTTATTTGCTGGTGCCTTACCTGGTGTGGCTGACTTTTGCCGCATATTTAAATTTTTACATCGCTTTTTTATAAAAATGAAACTTCGGAAGCAAAACGTCGTCTTATAAAACAGAAGCGGGGATTACCAAAGGAGAAGCTATGAAGGATACGGATATTCTGGATCTGTACTGGGCGCGCAAAGAGAGCGCCATCACAGAGACACAGGCTGCCTATGGCAATTATTGTTACAGTATTGCCTTTCATATTTTAAAGGGAAATGAGGATGCGGAGGAATGCGTCAACGATACGTGGATGCGGGCGTGGAATGCCATACCTCCTGCACGGCCTGCAAGACTGTCGCTTTTTTTGGGAACGATCACCCGCAATCTGTCTTTTGACAGATGGAAACAAAAGAATGCCAGAAAGCGGGGGAGTGGTGAGATGGAAGCCGCATTGGATGAGTTGGCAGAGTGCATTCCGGATAAGAGCAATACGGAAGAAATCGTGGAACAGAAAGAGCTCGAGAGGCAGATCAATCTGTTCCTGGGGACACTGAAGGAAAAGGAGCGGAATATTTTCCTGCGCAGATATTGGTATGCGGAGGAATATAGTGAGATTGCCTCCCGCTATGGAGTAAATTTAAATACGGTGAAAACCACGCTTTTTCGAGTGAGAGGAAAGCTGAAGATTTATCTGGAACAGGAGGGTGTGGTGTTATGAACGGAAC
>CADBNO010000173.1 GCA_902796105.1 uncultured Lachnospiraceae bacterium
CAATCCGAGGAGTACATCTAAAGAAGATATTTTAGAATTATATAAAAAGGCTTATAGGGGTTAAAGAAGCAGGAGGGATGCTATGGATATCAGAGAATTGTGCAAGAATGCGGACCCCGTCAGTTCGACACATAAAAACCGTAATTGTCGCCAAAAATTCGTATTGACGATTCAACGGTTAGGGAGTAAGAGTAAAATATAATAAGGCGTTGCCGTGATGCACGGTTGACCCTCAGTCAGTGATCAAAAGAAATAACCGCAAACCTTGGTCGGTTATTTCTTTTTTCTATAGCTTCTGAACCAAAATCCCGACTGAAGCACAGAGAATGTGTAACCCATAACGAAAGACATGATAGAAATTCGTTCAAATCGAAATGAAGCGCAAATTTGCAAATTATTTCGAGTATAAAGATGTAGTTTCTCTTACAGCCGGAAACTTTTGGAGTAATGCTTAAATAATGTGCTTAGAACCTGTGGCGGAGTGGCAGTAGTCCCAGGTACATCGCCGCAGGGAGCAGGAGGAGGGGAACTTTTTTGCAGAAGTTTCATAGAATAAGAACAACAGCAAAAGAATGCGGGCGTGATGCCGGATGCAGGCGGAGGATGTATGCTTTTTTCGGAATTGAAATGCAAAGATGTGATCAACATGAAGGACTGCAGGAAGCTTGGCAGGGTGTGCGATCTGGAGTTTGACGAATGCAAGGGGTGTATCTGTAAGATCATGGTTCCGGGCGGAAATAAGTTCCTGAATTTTCTGCGGTGTGAGCCGGACATAGAGATACCGTACAGAGATATCTGCCAGATAGGACCGGAAGTAATTTTGGTTGACATAAAATGCTGAAGCGTTTATAATAATAAATAACGCGTGGTGTTAAATGAATAATAGGCGTTTGTAGGAGGAAAATACAAATGAAATGTCCTTTTTGCAGTCATGAAAATACCAGGGTGATCGATTCGAGACCGGCGGAGGATAACAATTCGATCAGACGCCGCAGAGTGTGCGATGAGTGTGGTAAGCGTTTCACAACCTACGAGAAGATAGAGACGATCCCGCTGATCGTGATCAAGAAAGACAACAACCGCGAGACATATGACAGAGCCAAGCTGGAAGGCGGTGTCCTCAGAGCATGTCATAAGCGTCCGGTGAGCGCGCAGCAGATCACCGCGTTAGTGGATGCGGTGGAGAATGAGATCTTTAACCTGGAGGACAGAGAGATTTCCAGTCAGGTCGTAGGCGAACTGGTGATGAATAAGATCAAGAATCTGGATCCGGTTGCGTATGTGCGTTTTGCATCTGTTTACAGAGAGTTCAAGGATGTAAATACGTTCATGGATGAGTTGAAAAAGTTCCTGAATTAGTCATATGCGGAGGGTTAAGGCAGCTGCAAGGCATCTGTAAGCAAAGAATAGATGTGTTGCAGATGCCTTTTTTGTTGTCGTTATTATGCGTGTTTCCGAAAAAAGTGCCGCAGGCACAACAGGTAGAGCAGGCTTAAGATCATCTGACTGGACAGGATTCCCCAGAGATAGCCGGTGATGCCGGCTTGGGGGACGGCAAGGAAGACAAAACCGAGGCGTATCAGGAGTGCCAGTACATTCATGAAAAAGATCGTGCCGGCCTTGCCCAGTCCCTGGAGAACACTGGACAGGGTGACATCCAGATAGAGGAACGGGCACAGGAAGCTTAGGGTGGTAATGAAGTGACCTGCAAGAGTGCTGTCAAACAATGTTTCGCCGATCAGGTGTCCGGTGAGAAGGAAAAAGGTTAAGAAGGTGATGCCCATAGCAGCGCAGAATTTTATGGTGCGCAGGACGGCAGATCTTACGGCTTTCATGTCGCCTTTGGCAGCGCTTTCCGAGATCAGCGGGAGGAGCAGCACGGAGACGGAGTTGGTCAGGGCGTTGGGAAAGAAGATCATGGGCATTGCCATGCCGGTGAGCACACCGTAGACACTGAGGGCGGTGGCGTTGTCATAGCCGTACAGGCGCAGGCGGGCAGGAATGGAGACTGATTCTATGCTTTGCAGGAGGTTCAGGACAATCCGGTTCAGGGTCAGCGGCAGCGCCATGCGCAGGATGGGGAGCAGGAGAAGCCTTTGAGGGTAACGTAAAATCGCAGGCCAAAGTATGGAAGTGCTTGAAATGGCAGATCCGGCTGCGGCAGTACAGGTAATTCCCTGCGGGGAAATGTCAGATGAACAGGTGTGAAAGAGCGCAAACAGGCATACGCACATGGACATTATTTCCCCGATGGTGAGGCCGAACACTGCCACATTGATGGATGGTGTTTTGCCGAGGGATAGAATGTGCGAGGTGGTCAGGTAGACACAACCCACGCGGGTCAATTGTTCCAGTAATTGGGCTACGGCGGGAGGGGCGGTGCGTTTTACTCCATAGAAGTATCCGTTAATGCAGGCGTGAACGCTGGAAAAGGGAATGGAAAAGGCCAGGATGCGCAGCATCGGTGCGGTGCGGGGTTCTAAGAGCAGTTTGGCTGCAATGAGATCGGCATTACCATACAGGATATACAGGGCAAGCAAAGACAGCGGCAGAGAAAGGAGAAGACCGGAATAGAGGGGAAGGAATTGTCTTCTGTTCTGTCCGGTATATTCTGCCACGAATTTGGAGATGGCAGTCTGGTAGGCTGCCGCACACAGAGAGAAGGACAGGGCGAGTACCGGAGCCAGAAGCTGATAGATGCCCATGCCTTCCTCGCCGAACAGGCGGGACAGGTAAATGCGGTAAAAGAAACCGATCAGGCGCGTGATGAGCCCGGTGATGGTGAGAATGAGTGTCCCTCGTACCAGTGGTCTATGGGCGAGGGAGAGTGATTTCAGGGAAGATTTTGGAATAGATTTCATGGAGACAATCCTAAGGTTTTTAAGTTATTATATTTTGATCTTGCAGACGACAGAACCTAAATCGGCATTGAACTTGCGGTAAGTTTGTAGTAATATTTTTTATATCATGGATGTGAAGGCGGTATAGAAGATTATAAGCGGCAGTAGGTAAGAGGGCAGATATGGGAAAGCGTGTTGTGGTTGGTATGTCAGGCGGCGTGGATTCGTCGGTGGCAGCTTTACTTTTGAAAAGACAGGGATATGATGTGATCGGCGTCACCATGCAGATCTGGCAGGATGAGACACCTTCCTGTCAGGCGGAGAACGGCGGGTGCTGCGGGCTCTCCGCGGTGGAGGACGCCAGACGGGTGGCGGAGGTTTTGGATATCCCTTATTATGTGATGAATTTTAAGGCTGAGTTTCAGAAGTCGGTTATCGACTATTTCGTGGCAGAGTATCTGCGGGGGCGTACGCCCAATCCCTGCATCGCCTGCAACCGGTATGTAAAGTGGGAGGCACTGTTACAACGGAGCCTGGAGATCGGGGCGGAATATATTGCCACGGGACATTACGCGCGGATCGACAGGCTGGAGAACGGCAGATATGCGATCCGCAATTCGGTGACGGCAGCGAAGGATCAGACTTATGCGCTGTACAATCTGACGCAGGAGCAGCTGGCGCATACGATCCTGCCTGTGGGAGAGTATGCCAAGGATGAGATCCGGCTGATGGCGGCGGAAGCGGGGCTGCCGGTGGCGGACAAGCCGGACAGTCAGGAGATCTGTTTTGTGTCGGATGATGATTATGCCGGATTCATTGAGCGGGAGACGGACGGAAAGGTGCCGGGACCGGGGAACTTCGTGACGGCGGACGGCAAAGTGCTGGGGACGCATAAAGGGATCACCCACTATACCATCGGACAGCGGCGGGGGCTGGAGCTGCCTATGGGAGAGCGGGTGTTTGTGACAGAGATCAGACCTGAGACCGATGAAGTGGTGATCGGCAGTAATGAGGATGTCTTTACCGACAAGGTATTGTGTGACCGGGTAAACTATATGTCCGTGGACGGGCTGGAAGTGCCCAGGCGGGTGCTTGCCAAGATCCGGTACAACCACAAGGGGGAGTATTGTCAGATCGAGAAGCAGGCAGACGGCAAGGTACTGTGTACATTTGAAAAGCCGGTGCGGGCAGCGACCCCCGGACAGGCGGTAGTGTTCTATGAGGATGGGTATGTGCTGGGCGGTGGAACCATTCTTTGACGGAATCGTTCGAAGAGGATCATATGGAGAGGATCATTTGGGGAAAGGTACGAAATGTTCTGCTTTGTCATAGGATAAGGCAGAACATTTTTTATGGCAGGAGAAAATGATGGATTGGGTGCAAAGAGGATTATTTACGTCCGTCGAAGGTGTGATCGTGGATATGAACGCGGCGAGAGAGGGAGAGGATGGTCTGAACGGATGTAATCTTTATTTTACGGTGGAGGACGATGACGGGAATACGATGGTATTTCTGGTGACAAAGGATACCTGTGTGATAGGCGGGGTGACGTTGAAAGAAGGGATGCGGGTCGGCTTCTGGTATCGGACGGATGCGCCGATCCCGCTCATTTATCCGCCGCAGTATTATGCAGTGGTGGCGGCCGAAATGCGGGGGGACCGCATGATCGATGTCAGTCACTACGATGATTCTCTGGTCAATGCAGAGCAGACGCTGCAGCTTCAGCTGGACTGGTCTGTGGCGATGCGCACGGTGAATCATCAGATCTTTCTGGGGAGTCCCGCGGGCAGAGATCTGGCGGTAATCTATACTACCAGTACAAGAAGCATCCCTGCCCAGACGACGCCCACACAGGTTGTGGTGCTGTGTGACGATGGTGGGCAGGGATGTTTCAGCCCGGATTGTTATCCGCAGGCATAGAGGCTTGAATATGCCTGGGAACCTTTGCGATACTGTGTTCAGTCAGCGGCCAGTACGCGTGTGAGGATTTCGTCCGTGCGCACCAGTTCTTTGGCGGCCTCGCGGTATTTTTCCTCATGGAGATAGGTGTATCGGTGGGGCTTGATGGAAGGTGCCATATCGATGGCTCTGATAAAGTCGCTCTGCTTCATCTGCAGAGTCTCCACATAGTTCCAGAAGCCGGTTTCGGTGAAAACAGTATCGATACGTTTGTAGCGGTGATCCTGTACCTTCGCCATGATATAAGTGGCAATGCCTACCTGGATGCCGTGTAGCTGGGGCACCTCCAGAAATTTGTCCAAAGCGTGGGAGATGAGGTGCTCGCTGCCGCTGGTGGGAGCGCTGCTGCCGGCAATCTCGTTGGCGATGCCGCTCATGGCGAGGGAATCAAGCAGCTCTTTCAAAAATACTTCGTCCTGAATGGTCTCATAGGGGGTGCGGACAAAGCTGTTGACCGCTTTCTTGGCGATCATGACAGCAAAGTCGTTCAGTACGGATGCGCCGTGCTCGGCCTCGAACACCCAGTCATAAAGGGCGGTGATCTTCGCCACCATATCGCCGATGCCGGAGTATATGAACTTTTCAGGGGCGGTGCGGATCACCTGGGTGTCTACCAGAATGCCGTAGGCCAGCTTCGCGGGAACGGAGGCGCGTCTGCCTTCCACGAGCAGGGATGCGGTGGCGCTGGAGAACCCGTCGCTGGAGCTGGAGGTAGGCACACTGATGAAGGGAAGACCCTTCAGAAATGCCGCATATT
This sequence comes from uncultured Lachnospiraceae bacterium, assembly GCA_902796105.1. Lineage (GTDB taxonomy): Bacteria > Bacillota > Clostridia > Lachnospirales > Lachnospiraceae > Acetatifactor. Next base: position 5,557 of record CADBNO010000173.1, read on the forward strand.
TGCCGGCGTCGATGACTTTGCCGCCGCCGATGGATACAATGGCTTTCGTCTGGTTGGAGAGAGAGAAGGCCAAAGGAACGATGTCTTCGATGGCCACCGTGTCGAGCTCCTGATACTCCAGTACATTGACACCGGCCTTTTTCATGGAATCCATGACTCTGGTGCCGAAGAGGTCGATCAGTCCATTGCCGAACCAGATCACTACGTTGGAAATATTTTCTTCTGCCAGGCAGTCGCCGATGTAGTCGAGGACACCGTTGCCGATCTTTAAGATCACAGGGATAGAGATACTGTTATTTTTTTGCATTTATTTTTCCTCCAATTATGATATTTTACAGATCCATTACAAAATCTCCGATGCAAAAGGTTGCTGGACATCCGGATCTTGTGCGGCTATAATTTCACATATTCCGGCACTCTTTTTTCGAATATAGTGTAGTATTTGAAACCACATTCTTTTAATACATCATAAGCCCTGTCGAAATAGTCGGCTATATGGGAAGGATCGTGGGCGTCGCTGCCGACAGTGATGACTTCACCGCCCAATTCCCGATAGCGCTTGAGTACATCCATACAGGGATGAAAATCCTTCATGCCGGATTTGATGCCGCCGGTGTTCAGTTCGAGTCCTTTTTCTTTTTCCAGTATAGTAGTCAGAATATTGTCCAGAATATCTTTGTATTTATCGTAACTGTATTCCGTGTCCCTGGAAGCACCGTAGCGCACCACGTAATCCAGATGGCCGTATACGTCGAAATTCGAGAACTTCCTGACGTTTGCCAGTTCTGCCTCAAAGTAGGCGCGGTAGACCTCCTCGTCCGTCCTGCCTTCAAAACAGTCCGGATAGTAGGGATCTTTGCCGTTTACCAGATGGGAGGAGCCGATGATGAAATCGAACTCATAGGAACGCGCCAGGATCGCATTTTCCCGGAAAACCTCCGGCTGCAGTCCCAGCTCCAGGCCAAAGAGCAGTTTGATCTGTCCGGCATATTTTTCGCGCAGAGCCAAAAGCTCATAGAGATAGGAATCCACGTTTAGCAGGAACGCGTCTGACGGCAGATCCGGATAGTCCGGAAAACCGAAATCATTGTGTTCGGTAAAACACATGGTGGTGAGCCCAAGCTCGATCCCCCTGCGGATCATATCCTCCATGGGCGCTTCGGAATCGCCGGAGTGATGCGTGTGCAGATGACAGTCACTTAAAATAGGCATATCAAAAACCTCCTCATATAAAATTTGAAAGTAAAATTATCTGTAAATCGTAAATTCAGTGAATTACACCGGCGATCAGGATGGAGATCAAATATAATACCGGTTGGTGCAGCATGTATATAAGCAGGCAGTGTCGACCGAGAAACGAGAAGCATGGCACATGCAGAACCCTGACGAAAGCGTCAATGCGTGTACCCGGTGTGTGAAAGGTCTGGCAGAGTTTGTGGAGCTGATAGCCGGTCAGATACAGGAAAAACCAGGGAAGGAGCGGAAAGTAATCCGTAGAGTAAAATCCCTGAAACGGGAAACCCAGGTATGCGGTAAAAAGGTTCCGGGAAATCCCGGCAGGCAACAGATTGCCGGAATGCCGGCAGTACCAGAACAACACGAAGGACAAGACTGTCAGCAGAAGCCTCGCCGCCTTGTGGACGGAGGCATTAGTGACTCCGGTGAAAAACAGGAGGCGATCCAGCAGATCCAACGGGATCATCAAAAGCATGCAGGAACCGATCAGTGTGAGAACACCGAAAAGGATCGTGTAATCCTCTCCCAACAGCAAAGTTACTGCGGTCACCACTATGCCGCAGAAAAAAACGATCATGCCGCGCTTAAACGGATGGTGTCCCAAGGACCAACAGAAGCCGGAGAGCAGGATAAAGGTCCAGCAGATGCTCTGCTGCCAGATGTATGCGCCCATGCTGTGGTACCAGGGCATGGAAAGGCCTACAATGTAAGCCAGATCCCACATGAAGTGGTATAAGATCATACTGACCAGTGTGAGTCCGCGAAGCTCGTCCAGAAAATGGATGCGGCCGGTGCCTTGAGATGCCGGGGCCGTTTTTGCGCTTTGCTGTGAAGTTGCGTAAGAAGGCATGTTGTTTTTCATGTGTGTCGGACGCTCCATTTATAATAGGTTTCTGAGGTTAATGGGATTCATGAGGACCTCACTCTGTCTGCAGGTGACCGGGGATTTCATTGGTCACTTCTATGGTAGTATAACAGATTTTCGGACGGAATCATGTATTTTTTTCCCAATTTAGGAAATATTTTTAAAAAATTATTTTTATGACTTGAATTATGCGAAGGAATCGTGTACAATAGGCAATGACAAAATTTTGACAATTGGACAGGATGTGAAGCATCAGCGCGGTTGTCAAAATGATATAAAAATCTCAAAAAATTTAGGAGGAATTGAAAATGGCAGTAAAAGTAGCAATCAATGGTTTTGGCCGTATCGGTCGTCTGGCATTCAGACAGATGTTTGAGGCAGAGGGGTATGAGATCGTAGCGATCAACGATCTGACCACACCTTCCATGCTGGCTCATCTGTTGAAGTATGATTCTTCCCAGGGAAGATACATTGCACTTGGCGAAGAGGATCAGGTTACCGCTGATGATGAGAAGGGTACCATCACTGTAAAGGGTAAGACCATCACTATCTACAAAGAGCCCGATGCAAACAATTGTCCTTGGGGCAAGCTGGATGTAGATGTAGTTCTGGAGTGCTCCGGTTTCTACACCTCTAAGGAGAAGGCTCAGGCTCACATCAATGCAGGTGCAAAGAAGGTTGTTATCTCTGCTCCGGCAGGTAACGATCTGCCTACTATCGTATACAATGTAAACCATACTTCTTTGACTAAGGATGACAAGATCATTTCCGCAGCTTCCTGCACCACGAACTGTCTTGCACCTATGGCAAAGGCTCTGAATGATTTCGCTCCGATCCAGTCCGGTATCATGGCTACCATTCATGCTTACACCGGTGATCAGATGATCCTTGATGGTCCTCAGAGAAAGGGCGATAAGAGAAGAAGCCGTGCAGGCGCTATAAACATCGTTCCCAACAGCACCGGTGCTGCAAAGGCAATCGGTCTGGTTATCCCTGAGTTGAAGGGCAAGCTGATCGGCGCAGCTCAGCGTGTACCGACCCCTACCGGTTCCACCACACTTCTGTTTGCAGTTGTTAAGGGCAAGGACATCACTGTCGACGCTGTAAACGCAGCTATGAAGGCACAGGCTACCGAGTCCTTCGGTTACAACACCGAGGAGATCGTTTCTTCCGATATCATCGGTATGAAGTTCGGTTCCCTGTTCGATGCAACTCAGACCATGGTTTCCAAGGTTGATGAGGATACCTATCAGGTACAGGTTGTTTCATGGTATGATAACGAGAATTCCTACACCAGCCAGATGGTTCGTACCATCAAGTACTTCGCTGAGTTGGGTTAATTCTTACAGGCGAAACAAAAACGCTGAATGAATCTGTGAATAGATCAATCAGGACTGAGGGGTCCGGTCGTCTTGGGCCGGACCCTATTTTGTAACAATTCAGAGCCATGCAGATTCATCATGAATAGCTGTTGACTGTTTACAGTCAAAAAGCTATTCGTGAATGAATCTATATGGCGAAGCCATATCAATGAGCAAAAGGAAAGCTGCGAAGCAGCGGTTTTGCAAATTGGCTCTGATAGTAATATTAATAATAAAAAGGAGTTTATCACAATGGGTTTGAACAAAAAATCTGTAGATGACATCAATGCGAAGGGCAAGCGTGTGTTGGTAAGATGTGATTTCAATGTTCCGCTGAAAAACGGGGAGATCACTGATGAGACCCGTATCGTGGCAGCACTGCCTACCATTCAGAAACTGTTGAACGATGGTGGAAAGGTGATCCTTTGCTCTCATCTGGGCAAGGTAAAGAACGGTCCCAACGAGGGTGAGTCTCTGGCACCTGTTGCAAAGAGACTGTCCGAGAAGCTTGGCAAAGAGGTTGTATTTGTATCCGATTACAACGTGACCGGTGAGGCAGCTACCAAGGCAGTAGAGGCTATGAAAGAAGGCGATGTGGTTCTGCTTCAGAATACCCGTTTCCGCGGTGCTGAGGAGACCAAGAACGGCGAGAAGTTCTCCAAAGAGCTGGCTGATCTGGCTGATCTGTATGTGTGTGACGCATTCGGTTCCTCCCACAGAGCACATGCATCCGTGGCGGGTGTGACCAAGTTCATTACCGCGAAGGGCGGCGAGAATGTGGTTGGTTATCTGATGCAGAAGGAGATCAATTTCCTGGGCAATGCTGTAGAGAATCCGGTACGTCCTTTTGTGGCAATCCTGGGCGGTGCTAAGGTTGCAGACAAACTGAATGTTATCTCCAATCTGCTGGAGAAGTGTGATACCCTGATCATCGGCGGTGGTATGGCTTATACTTTCCTGAAGGCACAGGGCTATGAGATCGGAAATTCCCTGGTGGATGATGAGAAGATCGATTACTGTAAAGAGATGATGGCAAAGGCGGAGAAGCTTGGCAAGAAGCTTCTGCTTCCGGTTGACTCCGTGACCATTGCACAGTTCCCGGATCCCATCGATGCACCGGTGGAGACGCAGGTTGTAGATGTAACGGCAATGCCTGCAGACAGAGAGGGATGTGATATCGGACCGAAGACGCAGGCACTGTATGCAGATGCGGTAAAGAACGCCAAGACCGTTGTATGGAACGGGCCTATGGGTGTATTTGAGAATCCGATCCTGGCAGCAGGTACCATCGCAGTGGCAAAGGCTTTGGCTGATACTGACGCGACTACGATCATCGGCGGCGGTGATTCCGCAGCAGCTGTAAACCAGCTTGGTTTCGGCGACAAGATGAGCCACATTTCCACTGGCGGCGGTGCATCTCTGGAATTCCTTGAGGGCAAGGAGCTTCCCGGCGTGGCTGCAGCTGACGACAAATAAAACCGGAGTGTGGATTTCGGAAAAAAGTAATAAATAAAGTAATGAATATTGGAGGGAACAAACATGGCAAGAAAGAAGATTATTGCCGGCAACTGGAAGATGAACATGACTCCCAGTGAGGCAGTTGCACTGATCGAGACACTGAAGCCCCTTGTAAAGAATGATGACGTAGACGTGGTATTCTGTGTGCCCGCAATTGATATCATTCCTGCGATAGAGGCAGCAAAGGGTACAAATATCAACATCGGTGCGGAGAATTTATATTTCGAGGAGAAGGGGGCTTTTACTGGGGAGATTTCTCCGAACATGCTGGTAGATGCAGGCGTAAAATATGTGATCATCGGGCATTCCGAGAGACGTGAGTATTTTGCGGAGACAAACGAGACGGTGAACAAGAAAGTGCTGAAGGCGTTTGAACATGATCTTACTCCTATCATCTGCTGCGGTGAGTCTTTGACTCAGAGAGAGCAGGGGATCACCATTGACTGGATCCGTCAGCAGATCAAGATCGCTTTCCTGAATGTGACGGCAGATCAGGCAAAGAAGGCTGTGATCGCCTATGAACCGATCTGGGCTATCGGTACCGGTAAGGTGGCTACCACAGAGCAGGCACAGGAAGTATGTAAGGCGATCCGTGACTGTATCGCGGAGATCTATGACGAGGCAACGGCTGCTGAGATCCGCATACAGTATGGTGGTTCCGTATCTGCAGCAAGTGCTCCGGAACTGTTTGCACAGGCAGATATCGATGGCGGTCTGGTAGGCGGTGCATCGCTGAAGCCTGATTTCGGAAAAATTGTGAACTACAATAAGTAAAACAGTAAATTTACAAGAATACGGTTAAGGAAAGCCGGAAGGCATGACATTTCAAGTGAGATGATCATGTTTTCCGGCTGTTTGCGTACGAAATAAGACAGGATATGATCAGGCAGATCATTTGATGAAATACTATTTGACATGAATTTAACAATCTGATATACTAAAAGCAGTATTTAGTAACATGGGTGTATTAGCAAACGGGACAGATCCGGGGAGGGATGGGAATGGTTCAAACTCCAAAATTCTCTAAAAGAATCGGGCAAAAAGGACTTGTTTGTCTGTTGTTGTGTGCTCTGCTGATCCCTGCTTTGACCGGGTTTGCCGGGTGCGGGAAAAAGGAGAAGATAAAGCTGACGGTCTGGGGATCAAAACCCAGTCAGGAGATGCTCCGGGAAATGGCGGACTCTTTCATTGAATTACATAAAAAAGAGGCGGATATAGAGATCGTATTGCGGGAGGAGGATGAGGATACGGCGGCGGATAATGCAGTGGCAAATCCGACGCAGCTTGCGGATGTGTTCTCGTTTGCGGGCGATCAGATCAGGAGGCTTGTCAATGCGGGGGTATTGCTTCCTGTGGGAGAAGATGCCGACCGGGTGATCGGAGACAACGGCGGTGCGGGCAGCGCGGCAATCCAGACGGCATCAGTGGATGGGACGCTTTATGCGTATCCGTTGACTGCGAGCAACGGTTATTTTATGTATTACAATGCGGCGTATTTTACGGACAAGGATGTGGAGACCCTCGACGGCATGCTTGCAGCTGCGCATAAGGCGGGCAAAAAAGTTGCAATGGATTGGAGCAGCGGGTGGTATATCTATTCGTTTTTCGGCGGAGCGGATATGCATATTTATCTGGCAGAGGACGGAAAGCATAATTATTGTGACTGGAATCGAAATTACGGAACATATAAAGGCGTGGATGTGGCGCAGGCAATGCTGGATATTGCGGCACAGGATGCTTTCCTGAATACTGACGATGACGGATTGAAGGAGGGGATCGCAAGCGGCGAGATCATCGCTGGCGTGAACGGCTCCTGGAATGCAGAGTATATCAAGGGAATATGGGGGGAGGATTACAGGGCGGTAAAGCTTCCGACCTATACGTTGAAGGGAGAGCAGGTGCAGATGGGAAGCTTTTCCGGCTATAAAATGGTGGGTGTAAATGCAAACAGCGCAAATCCCGAGTGGGCTGCCGCTTTTGCGGCTTATATCACCAATGAGGAGAATCAGTTGAAGCGGTTTCAGGTGACAGGGGAGACGCCATCCAATATAGATGCGGCTCTTGCACCGGAAGTGCAGGCATCGCCCGCAGCTGTGGCATTGGCAGAGCAGGCGCCTTATTCGGTGAGACAGCTGATCGCGGGGCCGTTCTGGACGCCGGCTACGGTGTTTGGTACGCTGATGGCATCTGGTAATCCGGATGATCGGGATCTGCAGCAGATCTTAGATGAATTGGTTGAGGCGGCAGAGAAGCCGGAAGAGTAATAGAGCATAACAGGAAGCAGCAGGACATAACAGAAAATAACGGGTGAGGATAACAGAGAGAGTAACCGCAACCGGATAGAGTAGCGAAAGAGAAGCAGAAGGTTGACGGGAGGGGTTATATGCGGAAAATGACCGTTCGTGTACTGACCACGGTGATTGCTGCATTGGCAGCATGCATGTTGGTGATCCTGTTCTTAGTGATGAACGTGAATACCGTGGCGAGGCAATATGAGTCCAATATCAGAAGTGCGATGCAGAGCCAGCAGCTGGCGGCGGCGATCTGTGAGAATATTTATCAGACAGAATCGCAGGTCTGGCAGCATATTGTGAATGAAGAGGAAGAGGAATATGGAATATATGAGGAGCGCATTGACGGGCTTCTTGCTTCTATGTCCACACTTTTGGCAAACCTGCAGGACAGTCTGACTGATGAGGAGGACAAAGTGCTTTCCCATGAGGTGATCAGACAGTATATAGGCTTTAAGAGCAGTGTACAGGTGGTTTTGGAGTTGAGCAGACAAGGATCCAAGCAGTCCGCACAATATTATGTGCAAAATGAACTGAACCCGTATTTTGATACAGCGAATGAATTGTTGGACGCAGTCAATGTGAAGACAACGGAAAACAGCCGACTGGCAGAGCAGCAAATGGAGGCGAGTATCTATAAGGCCAGACTTGAGGCAATCCTATGTATGGTAGTCGTGGGGCTGATCATTATAGTCTGTGTTTTTCTGGTCTTCCGGAATGGAAAGCGGATCGTGGGACAGCAGGAGGAAGAGAAGCGCAATCATGAGCAGCGTGTGATGGCGCTACAGTATAATATTATTGTGGCCATGGCAAATCTGATCGAGAGCAGGGACGAGGATACCGGCGAGCATGTCAAGCGTACCAGCTGGTATGTGGATACTATAGCCAGAGAGCTGGCGAAGGACAGTCCTTATAAAGAGCAGTTGACGGAAAGTTACCTGGATAATCTGTGGAAGGCGGCACCGTTGCATGACATCGGTAAGATCAAGGTATCGGATACTATCCTGTGTAAACCGGGTAAACTGACGCCGGAGGAATTTGAGACCATGAAGACACATGCCGCGGAGGGCGGTAAGATTGTCTATGAGACCATGCACGATATTGAGGAGCAGGACTATGTGGAACTGGCACATGATGTGGCAAAGTATCATCATGAGAAATGGAACGGAAGCGGTTATCCGGAGGGGCTGTCGGGGCAGGATATTCCGCTCTGTGCGCGGATCATGGCGGTGGCGGACGTATTTGATGCGTTGACTTCCAAGCGTTGTTACAAAGAGGCTATGTCGGTGGAGGAAGCATACAAGATCATAGAGGAATCCAGCGGCACCCATTTTGACCCGGTGGTGGCGGAAGCGTTTATCCGGCTCAGGCCAAAGGTGGAAGAATTTTTGCGGGAAAATCGTGAATAAGAAAGAAAAAAATGGAATGATTTGGAAGAAGTCAGACAAGTCATTCTTGTATGTCTTCACTTTTTATGATAGAATACTGTATATGGGAATATAAATTCGTGGGATGATCCCATGGGAATAAGAGAAGGAGGGTATTTATGTTAGGGAATGTGATTGTGGGACAGTCCGGCGGACCTACCGCTGTGATCAATTCGTCTTTGGCAGGTGTGTACAAGACGGCAAAGGATTTGGGGGCAAACAAGGTTTACGGTATGCGCCATGGTATTCATGGGTTTCTGGATGAGAATATTGTGGATCTGGATACGAAGATCAAGTCTGATCTGGATTTGGAGCTGTTGAAGAGAACTCCTTCTGCATTCTTAGGTTCCTGCCGTTTCAAGCTTCCTGAGGTGGAAGCAGACAAGGCAATGTACGAGAAAATTTTTGAGATCCTCAAGAAATATGAGATTTCAGCATTCTTCTATATCGGTGGTAATGATTCCATGGATACGATCAAGAAGCTGTCTGATTATGCGGCTGATATTGACAGCCCGATCCGCTTCATCGGAGTGCCCAAGACCATTGACAACGATCTGGAGGTAACAGATCATACACCCGGTTACGGCAGTGCGGCAAAATATATTGCTTCCGTGACCAAGGAGATCATTCGTGACGGTCTGGTATACGATATCAAGAATGTAACCATTATTGAGATCATGGGACGTAATGCCGGCTGGTTGACCGGTGCTGCTGCGTTGGCTACCTGCGAGGATTGTGAGGGCGTAGACGGTATTTATCTGCCTGAGGTAGCGTTTGACATTGATAAATTCGTGGATAAAGTCGGCAAGCTGTTAGAGACCAAGTCAGCTATCGTGATGGCTGTTTCCGAGGGTATCAAGACAGCTGATGGCAAGTATGTATTCGAGCATGGCGCTCACAATGAGTATGTGGATGCATTCGGTCACAAGCAGTTGTCCGGTACCGCCAAGTATCTGGCAGATCTGGTAAGTGAGAAGTTCGGATGTAAATCCAGAGCAATTGAGCTTTCTACCATGCAGCGCTGTGCAGGACATCTGACCTCCAGAGTGGATATCACGGAGGCTTATCAGGTAGGCGGTTCCGCTGTGAAGGCTGCGTTTGACGGCGAAACCGGCATGATGGTAACCTTGAAGAGAGAGTCCAGTGATCCTTATATCTGCACTACAGGTCTGTATGATGTACATAAGATCGCAAATGTGGAGAAGAAGGTACCTTTGGAGTGGATCACCGAGGATGGAACTTTTGTTTCCAAAGAAATGGTGAATTATATCAAGCCTCTGATCCAGGCAGAACTGACCCCGATCATGATCACCGGTCAGCCCAGACATATTGTGATCGATATGCAGTAAGTATCAGACAGGATATATTCAGGACTTTGGATGAATATATATAGCAGAGTATGACAGGAAACTTCATAATGATAGCCGGAGGAGGCACTCCCTTCTCCGGCTGTTGTTGCGGTATGGCGAGTAAACAAAAACAAACTAAGAGGATGCGACATGATCTTTAAATGTGTAAACTGTGGCGGAAATGTGGTTTATAGTCCGGAAAAGAAAAAGATGTTTTGTCCTTATTGTGACAGTGAGGACAGTCAGGAGATCAAATATGTAAAATGGGGACAACTGACAGTATGCCCTGACTGCAACGGTGTGATCCCGGTGCAGGAGTATACGGCGGCGACCAGGTGCCCATACTGTGATAACTATATTGTATTGGATGAGCGCGTAGAGGGAGAATTCCTGCCGAAGCAGATCATCCCTTTCCAGCTGGGGAAGGAGACTGTCAAGCAGAGCATGCGCGAGAAGTTTAAGAAGAAGGTGTTTGCGCCTACGGATTTTCTGTCGGAGGTGCGTTTGGAGACCATGGAGGGGAATTATGTGCCCTTCTGGTTTTTTGACTATGATGTCAATGCGGATTATCAGGGAGAGGGCAGAAAGGTGCGGTCGTGGACCAGCGGCAATACGGAATATACAGAAACATCTTATTACGATGTGCGCAGAAATCTGGATATTCATTTCAGAGATATTCCGGTGGACGCGTCCATTCCCATGCCGGATGCGGTGATGGATCTGATGGAACCATATGATTATAAGCAGCTGGCGGATTTTGACCCGAAATATCTGTCCGGATTTGTGGCAGAGCGCTATAATATGCCGGCGGCAGATCTGGAAAAAAGGGCGCGTACCAAGATGGGTGACGATACGAAGGAGCTGATGCAGCAGCAGCTCACCGGGTACGGCAGCATCAAAGAGATCCGCAACGCAGCCGGTGTGCTGCGCGAGGAGCAGAATTACGGATTGCTGCCGGTGTGGAAATATCTGTATCGTTACAAGGGGCAGGATTATCCGTTTTATATTAACGGGCAGACGGGAAAGATCGTAGGGGAGGTGCCGCTTTCGGCAGCGAAGGTCTGGGCTTATGCGGGCACGCTGTGGATCTGTCTGTCTATCATTTTTTCAACAGTGCTGTTGGTGTCGTTGGCATTTAGTCTGGTGTAAATGAGATGCCAGATCGCAGAGAGGATAAGGGAATATGAACAACGAAGTACGAAAACTGGCATTCAAACAGTATTTACATTATTTTCGGATCTGGTTCGTCCTTACAGGTATCAGCGTGGTGGTACTTTTGGTTGCAGTGGTGCCAAAGCTTATGCCGAAAAATTCTGCCATTCAAAGGGGAAACACGACGTCCACAGAGAAGGAGAGAGTGTTTGACTATGCGGATGTTTTAACGGATGAGGAGGAGCAGAAGCTCCGGGAATACATTGCAGAATGCGAACAAAAATCCCAGACAGATATTATTGTGGTTACCCTTGATCAGCCCATGATTTATGGATTGCCAGATTCTGCTTCACAGGCGGAAGAAGATGAAATGTGGGATCATAATATGATGAACTTTGCGGATGATTTCTATGATGAGCATCAGTTCGGGTGGAACCAGCCTTACGGAGACGGCGCGCTCATCCTGGATAACTGGTATGAGGATGAGAACGGTTCCCAAAAGGGTACCTGGCTCTCTACCGCAGGTAAAATGGAAGAGTATATCGGCATTTACGAAGAAGATGTGGTGCTGGATGCCTTGGATGATTATATCGATTATGCGCCTTACCGGGCATATTACGCGGCGGTCACCAAGCTGGCGGATTACGGAGAGCATGGCTATGAAAGGAATTATAGCCTGTCCGAGATCTATAGCATAGTAGCCTGCGGCGGATGTGTTATACCGTTTATCATTGCGCTGATCTACGCGCTTACCAATCTGAAAAATGTTCCGGCAAAGGATACGACCAAGGCCAATACTTATGTTGTGAACGGCAAAGTGATCGTGAACAGCAGGATGGATGAGTTCCTGCGGAAAAATGTGACGAAACGGCATATAGATACCAGCAGTAGCAGCGGCGGTGGCGGCAGCAGATCACATCATTCCGGCGGTGGTAGCCACGGGCATCATACATCCAGCAGTGGTCACAGTCACGGTGGCGGCGGGAGAAGAAGATAGAGATTAAATGTGTACCGGGAAATACAAGAGAGAGGCATCAAAAAAGCACCCACATGACGGTATGGGTGCTTTCGCTTTTTGAAAAATATATTGTCTGTGTTGCCGGACAATCCCGATTAGTTCATGGTATTGACTGCCTTGCTGATACGGGCAACTTTACGGGCAACGTTATTCTTGTGATAAATGCCCTTGCTGCCGGCCATCTCGATGGTCTTGGTAGCAGAGAGAAGCTCTGCCTGTGCAGCGTTCTTGTCACCGGACTCGATAGCAGCGTAAACCTTCTTGATCGCAGTCTTAACGCCGGAACGGATAGCTTTATTTCTATCTGCTCTTGTGCGGGCAACTAAAATTCTCTTCTTTGCGGATTTAATGTTAGCCAAGTCATACACCTCCATTTTATATGATTTCATCAATGTTCTTGAAAATGTTTCACCTTAGCCAGACACGGAAGACTAATGTAAACATACTATTGTATAGTAGTAAATTCCAAAGGATTTGTCAATACATATTTTCCTAAAAATTGCAAAAAATATTAAAAATTGTGGTATTTAGGGTATGTAACAGAGAAAAAAGATGAGGGGTGCTTTGGAATGGGCAATTTTCAGGTGAGGACAGATCTGGCGCTGGAGGCGAGAGAGGGGATCACGGAGGGAGAGTGCGGGGAACTGCGCGGCGTCCGGGTGGAGGAGGATTATGACGAGGAGCATGATATCCGGATCACCAAGGTCTTTATTGAGACCAGAAATGCGGCAAAACTCATGGGGAAACCGGTAGGAATATATGTGACAATGGAAGCACCGGGGCTGGTAGAACCGGATGACGATTATCATCGTGAAATTTCGGAAAGCTTTGCGGCACAGCTTTTGCAGCTGCTCCCAGAGGGGGATCGGGAATTGTCGGTTCTGGTGGTAGGTCTGGGTAACAGAGAGGTGACGGCAGATGCCCTGGGACCTCAGGTAGTAGATAATCTGTGCATTACGAGGCATGTGGTGAAGGAATTCGGCAAAGCTGCATACAACTGCAGTAAAATGAATCAGGTTAGCAGTCTGGAGCCTGGGGTGATGGCCAAGACGGGGATGGAGACGGCGGAGATCATAGGCGGTGTAGTCTTGCAGACCAAGCCGGATATACTGATCGTTATTGATGCGTTGGCTGCCAGAAGCACAAAACGTCTGAACCGAACGATCCAGATCACTAATACAGGGATACAGCCCGGATCCGGCGTAGGAAATCATAGGAATGCACTGACGGAGGAGGTTTTGGGAATCCCGGTGATCGCTGTGGGGGTGCCTACTGTGGTGGACGCGGCGACCATAGTGGGGGATGCCCTGAAAAAATGGATGGACGAGGATGCTGATGATAAATTTGATTCCAGGCTGGCATTTGCAGAACTGAACAATATGTATATGACCGGAAAAGATATAGATGCAGTGGTGAAGCGGGTGAGTTATACCTTGTCGGAGGGGATCAATATCGCCATGGAAAAAAATAGTGTAGTCTATGGATCCTGAATCTGACATATATTTGGAAGGAAGAATGATACAGGGGAATCCTTTTGGGCAGATATTTCAGCGGGGTCTTATGCATTATATTGACAAGTATGGCGGCGGAACTGTTTCTGCCGTCTCTGGCAGGGGGTACAAGCCCTGATCCCGGGGAAACGGGAGACTGGCGTGTCCGGATCCTGCAGGAGCAGGTGGAAGAAGTGATGCCGTTATATGAAATAGCGAGATATGAGACGGCGCTGCAGGAGGCGTATCCCGGAGAAGCGGAAACGAAGGATGGCGAAGGACGACGCGCGGCGGAGGATGACAGCGGGCAACGTGAGGCGGAGGATGACAGCGGGCAACGTGAGGTGGAGACGATCCGGCTTTTGACCTTGGAAGAGGCGGACGAGCACGGACAAAAACACGAAGAGATCAAGCAGATTACTTATCCGGAAAACGGGAGCGCGGAGGAAACACCGGAAGAAGTAACGGAAGAGGCGGAGAAAGAAACGGAGAAACAGGAAGAGAAAGCAGAAGAGGGGGGAAAACAGGAAACGCCGGAAGAGGCGGAGACTGCGGAAGGACCGGTGGAGTCCGAAGAGCTGCATCTTGCGGTCGGGCGCAGGCAGGAGCTGGAACTTGATGCATATGCTTCATATGAGGAGCTGGTAAAAAACTTTTATACCATAGACAGGAATACTGTAGTGGATGAAGGGCAGCTTAAGGTTGAGAAGCTTGCGGCGCGCGACCTTCGACTGGACGAGGAGAGCGACGGCCCGCAGATCCTGATCTATCATACGCATTCCCAGGAAGGTTATGCGGATTCCGTGCCGGGGGATGCTTCCACAACAGTTGTCGGGGTGGGAGATTACCTGACACAGATCCTGGAGGAGCAGTATGGGTATCAGGTGATGCATTGTACCGAGCAGTTTGATTTAGAGAACAGGAATCAGGCGTATAATAAGGCATTGCCGGTACTGGAACAGATCCTGCAGGAGAATCCCTCCATCCGGGTGATGATCGATCTGCACCGGGATGAAATGCCGGCCGGGACAAGGCTTGTCACGGAAGTCGACGGCGTCACCATGGCAAGGTTCATGTTTTTCAATGGGCTATCGCGAACCAGGAGCACGGGGAATATCGGTTACCTGAAGAACGAGAATCTTGACGGTAATCTGGCTTTTTCTTTTCAGATGCAGGTGAAATGTATGGAATATTATCCGGGGTTGACAAGAAAGATTTATCTGAAAGGATATCGCTACAATCTGCACTTGCGGGAAAGGTCGCTTTTAGTGGAGATGGGTGCACAGAACAATACTGTGGAGGAGGCTATGAATGCCTGCGGGCCGCTGGCGCATGCGCTGCATCTGGTATTGTCCGGAGAGTAAAAAATGTCAGTGCCGGTAGCTTTTTTGGCTCTAAATTGGTATAATAGGTACTACATAAAAGACGGAGGCGGGAGCATGGAGGAGAAAAGGCAATATATTTCCATAGATCTGAAATCGTTCTATGCCTCTGTGGAGTGCAGGGAGCGGAAGCTGGATCCGATGACCGCAAAGCTGGTGGTGGCGGATGCGAGCCGCACGGAAAAGACAATCTGTCTTGCGGTATCCCCTGCGTTAAAGGCATACGGCATCCCGGGGCGCCCCAGATTGTTTGAAGTGGTCCAGAAGGTGAAGGAGATTTACGCGCGGACCGGTGAGAAGATAGAGTATATCACAGCGGTCCCGCGCATGGCACTGTATATGGAATACAGCACGCGGATCTATAACATTTATCTGAAATACATTGCGCCTGAGGATATCCATGTCTATTCCATTGACGAGGTGATGATCGATGCGACGCCCTATCTGCAAAGCTATGGCCTGACGGCAAGGGAGCTGGCGGCAAAGATGATACAGGATGTCTATGAGCAGACCGGCATCACAGCCACCGGGGGGCTTGGGACGAATCTGTACCTGAGTAAGGTGGCGATGGATATTCTGGCCAAGCATGCGGAGCCGGATGAGAACGGAGTGCGGATCGCGGAGCTGGATGAAATGCTTTACCGGAAGCTTTTATGGGCACACAAGCCGATCACGGATTTTTGGAGAGTGGGAGCCGGCTATGCCAGGAAACTGGCAGAGAAGGGCATGTTTACCATGGGGGATGTGGCCCGGTGCTCTCTGGGTGGAGAGCATGACTATCACAATATGGAGCTTCTGTATGAGACGTTTGGGGTGAATGCTGAGCTTCTGATCGATCATGCCTGGGGAGTGGAGCCCTGCACGATCGCACAGATCAAGGCGTACAAGCCGGAGAATAACAGCATTGGCTCCGGGCAGGTACTTCACTGTGCTTATGATCATGCAAAGGCAAAGCTGATCGTGCGGGAGATGACGGAGCTTTTGGTGCTGGATCTGGTGGACAAGGCGCTTGTGACGGATCAGATGGTGCTGACGGTGGGCTATGACATTGAGAATCTGACAGATCCGAAACGACGTGCACAGTATCACGGGGAAGTGACGACGGACCGCTACGGCAGGCAGGTGCCTAAGCATGCTCATGGGACGGCGAATCTGGGGCAGCAGACTTCTTCCACACGGCTGATCCTGGAGGCGGTCATGGACCTGTACGACCGCATCGTGGATCCGGCGCTTCTGGTGAGACGTGTGTATGTGACGGCGAACCATGTAAGAGAGGAAAAGGGACAGCGTGGGGAGATTGCGGACGGACTTCGGGAGGAGATGGGGACGCAGGGTGCGGATGAGAGGCGGGAAGGACAGGACGCCACGCAGATGGTATATGAGCAGTTGGATCTGTTTACGGATTACGAGGAAAGGGAACGCAGACAGAAGAAGGAGGAAGCGCTGCTTAAGCGGGAGAGATCCATGCAGCAGGCAGTGCTGGATATTCAGAAGAAATACGGAAAAAATGCTATCCTGAAGGGAATGGATCTGGAGGATGGCGCGATGACCAGAGAGCGGAACGCGCAGATCGGAGGGCATAAGGCATGAAAGAGAGCGGATGGGAAGCATATGCAGATATCATCGACAGAGCGCGCCCGGTGTCTCAAACGCATGCGCCGATGCCGGTGGAGGACAGGGCAGCCCAATTTGCACCCTTTGCTGCATTGACGGGATACGGAAGTGCCATTGAGAGAACGGCCAGAGCGCATGAGGCGGATGTGGCACAGGAGGTGGAGCACATCGAATGGTTCGAGGATAGCTGATGCTACTGAAAGTCAGCCTCAAAGTCCGGTTTCAAAAATTTCTTTACGGCGTGGAAGAGATAGTATAAAATAGGGGAAGTGAGCCGGAACAGAGAAAGGCATACAAGGCGGCAGTACATAGGAGACGGTACTTGGCAGCAGGAAGGAATATAGAGTACATGGCATTAGAGAATCAGGTGAAGATCGAGCAGAGTAAGATCCGGAATTTTTGTATCGTGGCGCATATTGACCACGGCAAATCCACTTTAGCGGATCGTATCATAGAAAAGACCGGGCTTCTGACCAGCAGAGAAATGCAGGCGCAGGTGCTGGACAACATGGATCTGGAGAGAGAACGCGGCATTACTATCAAGGCGCAGGCAGTGCGCACCGTGTACAAGGCACAGGACGGGGAGGAATATATTTTTAATCTGATCGATACCCCGGGGCATGTGGATTTCAATTACGAGGTCAGCAGATCGCTGGCGGCATGCGACGGCGCGATCCTGGTGGTGGATGCGGCGCAGGGGATCGAGGCACAGACGTTAGCCAATGTGTATCTGGCGTTGGATCATGATCTGGATGTGTTTCCGGTGATCAATAAGATCGACCTGCCCAGTGCGGAACCGCAGCGTGTGATCGAAGAGATTGAGGATGTGATCGGGATCGAGGCACAGGATGCACCGTTGATCTCCGCCAAGAACGGGATCAATATCGAAGAAGTTCTGGAACAGATCGTGACAAAGATCCCGGCGCCCAAAGGGGATCCGAATGCGCCGCTCAAGGCTCTGATCTTTGACTCCCTCTATGATTCCTATAAAGGAGTGATCGTCTTTTGCCGGATCATGGAAGGTACGGTGAAGAAGGGGACCAGGATACGGATGATGGCGACCAAAGCGGTGGAGGAAGTGGTGGAGGTCGGCTATTTCGGCGCAGGGCAGTTTATCCCCTGTGAGGAGCTTTCAGCCGGCATGGTGGGTTATATCACTGCATCTATCAAGAATGTGAAGGATACAGCGGTGGGCGACACGGTGACAGACAATGACAACCCCTGTGATGAACCGCTTCCGGGATATAAAAAGGTGCAGTCCATGGTGTATTGTGGCATGTATCCGGCGGATGGGGCGAAATATCCGGATCTGCGGGATGCGTTGGAGAAGCTGCAGTTAAACGATGCGTCGCTCAATTATGAGCCGGAGACATCCATTGCGTTGGGCTTCGGGTTCCGCTGCGGCTTTTTGGGTCTCTTGCATCTGGAAATCATACAGGAACGTCTCGAGAGAGAATACAATCTGGATCTGGTGACGACTGCGCCGGGCGTTATCTATAAGGTACATAAGACGAACGGAGAGCTGATCGAGCTGACGAATCCCTCCAATCTGCCGGATCCCTCGGAGATCGAGTATATGGAGGAGCCCATCGTCAGCGCGGAGATCATGGTGACCAGCGAGTTCATCGGATCCATCATGGAGCTTTGTCAGGAGCGCAGAGGACGTTATCTGGGTATGGAGTACATTGAGGGAACGAGAGCGCTGCTCAAATACGAACTGCCGTTGAATGAGATCATTTATGATTTCTTTGATGCGCTGAAATCAAGGTCGAGAGGGTATGCATCCTTTGATTACGATATCAAGGGGTATGAGGAGTCCAAGCTGGTGAAGCTGGATATTCTCATCAACCGGGAGGAGGTGGATGCTCTGTCCTTCATCGTGCATGCGGATTCTGCCTATGAGCGAGGCAGAAGGATGTGTGAAAAGCTGAAGGATGAGATCCCCAGACATCTGTTTGAGATCCCCATCCAGGCGGCTGTGGGCGGCAAGATCATTGCAAGGGAGACGGTGAAGGCCATGCGCAAGGATGTGCTGGCAAAGTGCTACGGCGGTGATATCTCCCGCAAAAAGAAGCTGTTGGAGAAACAGAAGGAAGGAAAGAAGCGCATGCGTCAGGTCGGAAATGTGGAGATCCCGCAGAAGGCGTTCATGAGCGTGCTGAAGCTGGATGATAAAAACTGAGCAGGGGCGAAGTGATCGTCGGATGAAATAACAGGTGAGGCTGAGAGAATGGGAGAAAGGGAATCAGAGCTTTATATCCATATTCCTTTTTGCGTGAGAAAATGTAAATACTGCGACTTTTTGTCTGCACCTGCCGATGCGCAGGTGCAGAATGCGTATATGGAAGCGCTGCTTGAGGAGGTGCGGGAGAGTGCGGACGATATCGGTGTGCCGGCTTTGCGGGAAAACGGCAGGGGGACTTGGGAGAATGCAGTGCGCCCCGGACAAGATAAGGTGACCAGCATTTATATCGGCGGCGGGACCCCGTCTGTGGTGGATCCTGTATGGATGGAGAAGCTTATGGCCTGTATCCGGGAGCATTATCGGGTGGCGGAACAGGCTGAGATCACGATAGAAGTCAATCCGGGGACCGTAACGCGGGAGAGTCTTATGCGGTATCGGCATGTGGGGATCAACCGGCTGAGCATCGGCTGTCAGTCCACGGATGATAAGGAGCTTGCGCGGATCGGACGGATCCATACCTTTGCCCAGTTCCGGGATACATATCGCTGGGCCAGAGAGACCGGATTTACCAATGTGAATGTGGATCTGATGAATGCACTGCCGGGGCAGATTATGGCTGATGTGGAGCGGAATCTGGAACGGATCCTCGGACTAGACCCCGGACCCGAGCATCTCTCCGTGTACAGTCTGATCGTGGAGGAGGGTACTCCGTTTTACCGGATGTGGGAGAATGGAGAGTTTGAGGCGAAGGGAATGGAGCTTCCGGACGAGGAGCAGGAGAGGGCGATGTATTGGCGGACGGCAGAGCTCTTGCGGTCGTATGGGTATGCGCACTATGAGATCTCGAATTTTGCGAAGCCGGGATACGAGAGCCGGCACAACAGCGGATACTGGCAGCGCAGGGATTATCTGGGATTCGGACTGGGTGCCGCGTCTTTGTATGAGAATACGCGATTTTCCAATACGGGAAATCTGCACGAGTATCTGTCTTATTGGGGAAACAGGCGGGCTGAAGCCGCGTGGGCGCGAGGCGCTGCGAAAACTGAGAAAGCAGCGTCAGAGCGGGTCGCCCCGGGAAGTGAAGAAACAGCGGGATATCGGAGTGATCGGCGGAACGAAAGAACGGAGGAGCAAGATATCGAGAGGATCCGAGTGCAGATGGAAGCACTTTCCGTGCAGGACGCGATGGAAGAGACCATGTTTTTGGGACTGCGGATGGCGGAGGGTGTGAGCGCCGCTGCCTTTCGGGAGAGGTTCGGGTGCGGTCCGGAAACGGTATACGGCGAGGAGCTCCGTGAAAGTATACAGGAGGGACTTCTGGAGCGAAAGGAGTCTGCCGCAGGCGGCGAGAACGGCAAAGGTATTTCGGAGGGCGATGTACGATATGTTTTGACAAAGCGCGGCGTGGACGTGAGCAATTATGTGATGGCAAAATTCCTGCGGGATACATGAGCGCGGTGAGGCGGAGTGGCTGTACGGGAGAAGGCAAGAAAGGACAATCCGAAATTTTGTGTGCCAGGCACGGTAAGGCGGATCTTCACATAGACTATGTTGAGTGAAAACCGATGGAGGCGTGACCTTGCAAACCTTTCAAAAACCTCTGAATGCTGCGGAAGAAGCATATTATATACACCTGCTCAGATCGGGCAGCGAAGAGGAGGCAAAACGGGCCAAGGAAATTCTGGTGGAACGCAATTTAAGGCTTGTGGCGCATGTAGCAAAGAAATATCAGAATGCGGACGAGGATATGGAGGATCTGATCTCCATCGGGTGTATCGGTCTGATCAAGGCGATAGACACGTTTGATGCGGGCAAGGGCAGACTGGCAACCTATGCCTGCAGATGTATTGATAATGAATTGCTGATGCTCCTGCGGGCAAAAAAGAAGACATCGCGGGAGGTGTCCATTTATGAATCGATCGGACAGGATAAAGAGGGCAACGAGATCCGGCTTGTAGATGTGCTGGAGCAAAAACAGCCGGATGCCGTGGAGTGCATGGAGCACAAAAACAATGTACAGAAGCTTTTTCGCTTCCTCGATGCGTCTCTGACAGACAGAGAGCGGGAGATCATTGTGGAGAGGTATGGACTTACGGGAAGACCGCCGGTGACACAGAACGAGATCGGGGAGAAAATGGGGATTTCCAGAAGTTATGTATCGCGGATCGAGAAGAAAGCGCTTGGAAAACTGAGAAGATGCTTTGAGGCGGAATACATGGAGAGGGATAAGAATTAAAACTTGTCAAAGGAAAGAACATGTAGTATAATTTCCATAGTTAAGCTCATCAAAATACATAAGGGAAGGAATGGGGAAGAATATGTCTTACATCGAGGATATTTTGGTAAGAGCAAGCGAATTGGGGGCCAGTGATATTCATTTGACGGTAGGACTGCCGCCTAAGTATCGTGTCAACGGTAATCTGATCACATCAGAGTTCCCGACTTTGACGCCTGCCGATACATTAGATGTACTGGTCAGCATTTTTAATGAACGTCAGAGAGCAATCTTTGAGGAGCGTGGGGAGTACGACCTTGCTTATACACTCCCGGATCTGGGACGTTATCGTGTAAATGCATTTAAACAGAGAGGTGCGATCGCTCTGGCGCTGCGTGTCGTTTCGACGACAGTGCCTTCGCCGGATGTTCTGGGTGTGCCGGAATCCGTTGTGGATCTGTACAATAGAAAGAGAGGTCTGATCCTGGTGACCGGACCTACCGGTAGCGGTAAGTCGACCACGTTGGCAGCTATCATCGACAAGATCAACAGTTGTCGTGATGCCCATATCATTACACTGGAGGATCCTATCGAGTATCTGCACCCGCATAAGCTGTCCATGGTGAACCAGCGTGAGGTCGGTGTGGATACGAACAGCTACGCAAATGCTCTGCGTGCTGCGCTGCGTGAGGATCCGGATGTTATTCTGGTAGGAGAGATGCGTGACTATGAAACGATCAGCGTGGCGATCACCGCAGCAGAGACCGGACATCTGGTTATGTCCACCCTGCATACGAACTCTGCGGCAACTACCATCGACCGTGTGATCGATGTATTCCCGCCGCATCAGCAGCAGCAGATCAGAGTACAGTTGGCTAACGTATTGGAGGCGGTTATCACCCAGTCTCTGATCCCGACGATCGACGGACAGGGACGTGTGGCTGCGTTTGAGGTACTCCATGCAAACCATGCGGTGCGCAATCTGATCCGTGAAGGAAAATCGCATCAGATCGAAAGTATCATGCAGACGAACCGGAAACTGGGCATGCAGACTATGGATGACGCGATCGGACAGTTGTATCTGGCCGGTAAGATCGATCGTGAGCAGGCGATCGTATTTGCACATGATCCGGATGGCATGGCTGCAAAGCTGTAAAGAGAATGATGGCTGTGAGACATAAGAAGTCGAGCAGAACAGAAATTTGCGGGGATGTCCTGTGAAGGATATCCCTGCATGACAGAAAGCGACATTCGAAACCTTGATATCGAATGGAAAGCGTTCCTGAGAGTTTTTCGTATTTTTATTTCATGCCGTATCGGCAATTTTTTCAGAAAAAGCGAAGTGAATAAAAGGATCTGAAAGCATAGTGGACAGGGCTTTTAATTTTTAATAAGCTTAATAAAACAAACGGAGGTTATGATAATGTATTGTAAAATTTTATCCGGAGGAGTAATGGGCATTTCTGCCGATTTTGTCTGGGTGGAGGTGGACATTGACACAGGACTGCCTTCTTTTTCCCTGGTGGGATCTCTGGGAAACGAGGTGAGGGAGTCCAGGGAAAGGGTCAGTGTGGCACTGAAAAATGCGGGGTTTTCGCTGCCTGCGGCGCGGATCACGATCAATCTTGCCCCGGCAGATGTACACAAGGAAGGGTCTGGTTATGACCTGCCGATCGCGGTAGGAATTCTGGAGGCGATGCAGTATTTCCCGGGAGAGAGTGCGGAGGGCATCCTGTTTCTGGGAGAACTGGGGCTTGGCGGAGAGCTGAAGACAGTGCGAGGGGTTTTGCCTATTGTGCAGGCTGCAAAGGCAGCGGGAATCCGGGAGTGCATTGTACCGAAAGGGAATGCGGCAGAGGGCGCGGTGATCCCGGGAATCATAGTACGTGGGGCGGAGCATATCGGGCAGGTGGTGGAGTTCCTGCAGAAGAATGGTGAGCGGGCGGCGGAGAGGATCCTGCCGGGGAATGGCGAGCGGGCAGCGGAGAAGATCCTGCCAAGGACGATCGTGGAGGCGGAAAACCTGTTGAGAGCAAAGACCAGCCAATATGATGATTTTGCCCAGGTGAGCGGGCAGGGTATGGCAAAGCGGGCAGCGGAGATCGCAGCGGCAGGGTTTCATAATCTGTTGCTGATCGGTCCGCCGGGGGCTGGAAAGTCCATGATCGCCAAGCGAATGCCGGGAATCCTGCCGCCGCTGTCTCTGGAGGAGAGCCTGGAGGTTACCGGGATTTACAGTGTGGCGGGGGAACTGAAAGAGGGGCAGGCATTAGTGACGGAGCGCCCTTTCCGGGCTCCGCATCATACCAGTACCAGTGTGGCATTGCTCGGGGGAGGCAGATATCCGAGACCGGGGCTGATCTCCCTTGCGCATAAAGGGATTTTGTTTATGGATGAGTTGCCGGAGTTCCGCAGGGAAGTGATAGACAGTATGCGGCAGCCTCTGGAGGAGCGGCAGGTGCAGATTGCCAGAGTACAGGAAAATATTGCCTATCCGGCCAACATTATGCTGGTGGCAGCGATGAATCCGTGCCCTTGCGGATATTATCCGGACCGGAACAGATGCCGGTGTACGGAGGGACAGATCCGGAAGTATAGGGGAAAAGTGTCCGGCCCTATTATGGACAGGATAGACCTGTGGGTGGAGCTTCAGGCTGTGGCGCTTAAGGAATTGCAGCAGAAGACGGGAGAGGAGACAACGGCCGAGATCCAGAAAAGGGTGCTTCGGGCGCGAAAACGGCAGGAGGAACGTTTTGCAGGATCACCCAACCGATCCAGTCGGGTATATCGGTTCAATGCGGATATCCGGGCGGAGGACGTGGAACGATTTTGTCCTCTGGACAATGCGGGGAAGCGGCTGACCGAGAGGCTTTATGAGACGCTGCAGCTTGGCGCAAGAGCTTATCACCGGATCTTGAAGGTGGCACGGACCATCGCGGATCTGGCAGGGGAAGAACAGATCCGGGAGGAGCATCTGCTGGAAGCGGCCGGGTACAGACCGGGGGAGATGTAGGGGAGGAAGACTATGATCAAAGAACAAAATACAGAGAAGCAAAAATATGCCTGCTGGCTGTGCAGCGTGCCGGGGGTGGGGGACAAGACGATAGACAGGCTGCGCAAACTTTGCCCGGATGTGGAAGGAATCTACAGAGGCGGGGAGAAGCTGTGGGAAAAGGTGTTGAGCGAGAGACAGATGTCATCAGTCAGGGAATTTGCCTCAAGGACAGATCCGGACGCGGTGTTTGAGGCCCTGCTTAGGAAAAATATTTCTTTCGTATCGGTGGAAGAGGAAGGGTATCCGAAACGGCTTAAGGTGATCCCGGATTCCCCGTTTGGATTGTTTTACAGGGGGAGGCTGCCGGAGGAGGATATTTTGTCTGTGGCTGTGGTGGGGGCGAGGGAGTGCTCCGCCTACGGCAGTTATGTGGCGCAGGCAATCGGGGCGGCACTGGGAGAGCATCAGGTACAGGTCATCAGCGGTATGGCGAGAGGGATAGACGGGATCAGTCAGGAGGCGGCATTGGAAGCCGGCGGGAGCTCCTTTGGGGTGCTGGGGTGCGGTGTGGATATCTGTTATCCCAAGTCCAATCAGGAGTTGTATGAAAAACTGGCAAAGCAGGGCGGGATCATTTCGGCTTATCCGCCGGGGACAGAGCCGAGACCGCAGAATTTTCCGCCGAGAAACCGGATCGTCAGCGGGCTGGCGGATGTACTCATTGTGGTGGAAGCGAGGAACAAGAGCGGAACGCTTATTACTGTGGATATGGCGCTTGAGCAGGGAAGGGAGGTATTTGTGGTGCCGGGGAGAGTGACAGATCGGCTCAGCGACGGCTGCAACAGACTTTTAAAACAAGGCGCCGGTGTATTTTTATCTCCGGAGGATTTCCTGCGGGAGTTTGGCGTGGGAGAAAAAGCAGCACAGAAAGCAGGAAATGGGAGCAGCGGAGAGAAGAGCATCGATCCGGATGACGCGGAAAATACGGAAGGGATGCTGGCGGTGCCGCGGAAACAGGTAAAACTGGCGCCGGAACTGACGGCGGTTTATCAGATCCTTGAGCCGGAGCCGCAGGATGTTATCCGCATCGGGGAGAAACTGGCTGAGACAATGGGGGAGAAAACGGATGAGAAAAAATTAATGGTGCTTCTGATGCGGTTATGTATGGAGAAATTGGCAGTACAGGTGACACCGGGGAGTTTTGCTCTGTTGCAATTTGGCCCAAATCAGGTATAATGGAGTGAGATACAACGCAGGACGAAAAGCAGGAGGAAATCGCAATGGGGCAGATTTTTACAGGGGAACAGGGAGCTCCTTTTCGGAGTCTTACGAGGAAAGTGCAGATCGGGGACAGAGTGATCGGCGGCGGGAATCCGGTGCTGATCCAGTCTATGACAAATACAAAGACAGAGGATGTGCAGGCAACGGTGGCGCAGATTTTAGAGCTGGAGCGTGCCGGCTGTGAGATCATCCGCTGCACCGTGCCCACGGAGGATGCAGCGAAGGCGATCGCAGAGATCAAAAAGCAGATCCATATTCCGCTTGTGGCGGACATTCATTTTAATTACCGGATGGCCATTCAGGCGATGGAGAACGGGGCAGATAAGATCCGGATCAATCCGGGGAATATTGGCGGCATGGAGCATGTAAAAGCGGTGGTGGATGTGGCGAAGGAGCGCAATATCCCCATTCGCGTGGGCGTGAACAGCGGGTCCCTGGAGAAGCATCTGGTGGAAAAATACGGTGGCGTGACCGCGGCGGGAATTGTGGAGAGCGCGCTGGACAAGGTACATATGATCGAGGACATGGACTATGATAATCTGGTCATCAGCATCAAGTCCTCGGATGTGTTGATGTGTGTGGAGGCGCATGAACTTCTGGCTGAAGCGCTGAAGAAAGAAAA
>CADBNO010000174.1 GCA_902796105.1 uncultured Lachnospiraceae bacterium
ATCTCATATTCCGGATCCTCCTCGTCCGGGCTCCCGGACAAAGTTAAGGTCACTCCGCCGTCTCTAGTATATTTTACCGCATTATTCAAAATATTCAAGAGGACTTGCTTGATCCTGACATCGTCTCCATAATAGGACCCAGGCAGGCTCTCATCCACCTCGAACAAAAGATTCAGATCCTTCTCCGCCGCCCGACCGCTGATCATATTGTGCAGATCCGTCAGCATATTGCCCAACTCATAATCTGTGGGCACGATCTCCATCTTCCCAGACTCAATCTTGGAGGAATCCAAAATCTCATTGATGATACTGAGCAGCGAATTGGCTGCGCTCCGGATATCCAACGCATACCTGCGCACATCTGCATCCCGGTTTTCCCTGAGGATCATCTCATCCATGCCCAATATCGCATTGATCGGTGTGCGGATCTCATGGGACATCTTAGCCAGAAAGTCTGATTTCGCCTGATTGGCCAGATCTGCCTCCACTTTCAGCCGACGCATCTGCTCCAGCTGAATGCGCTCCTTGGTCAGATCAAACAACAGCATCGCATACCCCTGCACTTCACCCTCTGACAGGATCTTCTGCACATCCACGCGCATGACATAATCATCTGCAATGATCTCACCATCCTTGTGATCCTGAAACGCATCGCGAAGCAACTCATCATCAATAGGCTCCCCGCGTTTTTGCTTCTGCAGGGTTGGAAAAACTTCCAGCGCTCTGGCATTTGCCTCCACGAACCGGTATGCCGTATCGGTTATGATCACCGGTTCTTTCAACCTGCCAATAATACCGGCATACGCAATGGCTGTCGTCCCCACCACCTCCGCTGCGTGTCCGATCTGCCTGAGAAAAACACCGCTCAGGATCAAAAACACAAAAAACGATAATACAAATGCAAGCGGCTGTGCCTCCTGTATGCCGGCCATGCCCCTCACATGAGCCAGGATCACCAGCGTCGGTATGAAAATAACGCCGCTGCGCAGAGAAGACGCCACCGTCGCCAAAACCCTCTGTCCTGTACTCTGGAACCCCATCTCCGTCACCATAGTGATCGGTACAAGGATCAGCGCTGCACCGTGCAATCTGAGCGCCCGCACCGCATAGCTCACCACTTCCGCATCATTCCGGAACACACGCACCACCGGTTCCGCCCAGATAAACACCGGAATCACGATCAATACAAGCAGGATCTCCGCCAGCCCGAAGGTAAACCAATATGCCCGCTTTACCCGGTCAAATTTTCCCGCACCATAGTTGAAACTGCTGACCGGCTGAAATCCCTGACCGATGCCGATAGCGATCGCCATCATAAAGAAACTCACTCTGGAGACAATGCTCATCGCCGCAACCGCCGCGTCGCCGTAGAGCGATGCATTCGAATTCAACACGATCGTTGCCACACTGTTGAGCGCCTGCCTGAGCAGACTGGGAAACCCGGTCGCAATAATATCCCCCACCGTTTTTATATGCACATCCACGCAGGCGATCCGGATCCGCGTCTGCGTTTTCCCTGACAAAAACATCCACAGCAGGATCAGAAAACTGATCGTCTGGGATACCGCGGTAGAAATACCGGCTCCGGCAATCCCCATTTTACAGCCAAAGATCAGAACCGCATCCCCCCCGATATTCAACACGGCTCCGGTCATCAGACCGACCATCCCCAACTGTGCCCTGCCTTCATATCGCAACAGATTATTCAAGGTCAGACTGGCCGTCAAAAACGGTGCCGCCAAAATGATCCAGGTGATATAAGTTTTCGCATACGGAGCGATCGTCACCGTACTGCCCAATCCGTATACCAGCGGATCAAGACACAAAAAGCTGACCCCGCCGATCACCGCCCCCAGCAGCAGAGACATAAAAAAGCCTGTGGAAGTGAATCTTGTCGCCCGCTCCACATCCTTATTGCCCAGACTTCTGGACATGATACTCCCCGCGCCCTGACCACACAAAAAACCCACCGCCTGCAGGATCGCCATATACCCGAACACTATTCCCACTGCGCCGCTGGCACTGTTGCCCAGCATACCGACAAAAGCCGTATCCACAAGATTGTAGACATTGGTCACCATCATACTGATGACTGTCGGCACAGCCAGTTTCGCCACCAGCTTCTCCACAGGCGTTTCCGTCATCTTAATATACTGTGCTCTGCCTGCATTTATATCCTGTCTTTTTTCGGCGTTTACTTCCTGCCCCATCTTATCCACATCCCTTCAAGTCTCACCCGTCAAGTCTCAAAATTCACTACCCGCCTCAGCCGCTCACAGATGATCGCACCCAGCATGCCGACCACAGCCCCTGCTGCCAGCCCTGTAAACCATAGGATCACCAGATACCCCAACAACGCTTTCGTCCGAAAGAAAAAATAAGCCACCAGAATCTGCCCTGCATTATGAGCGACCCCGCCGGCTATACTCACCGTGACCAGGTGAAATCTGCCTGTTTTCTTCAGACCGATCATTGTGATCCCGCTGAACAGCGCTCCGGCCAGACTATAATACAGACTGACTCCGTTCCCGAACAATACCGCTGTCAGGACCACTCTCCACACATTGATCCCTACCGCACTTTTATTCCCCATACAATATAGTGCAAACAGAACTACAATATTCGTAAGTCCGAGCTTCATTCCCGGCACGGTAAAGAACACCGGGACCAGCGATTCCACATAGCCCAAAATCATGGCAAGTGCGATCAGCATCCCGTATGCCGCAATCTTTCTTCCCGTTGCACTCTGCATGTTTTCATCCTCACTTTACCGACCCTTGCCCGTACACAGCCCTGTTCTTCACTACCCTGTTCCTCACGGCCCTGTTCCTCACGGCCCTGTTCTTCACTGCCCTGTTCCTCACGGCTCCCGACCCAGGATCTCTATCACAACCTGGTTGGGCAGACAGATGATCGACTGTCCCGGCTGTGAGATCCTGCCCATATGGACACAGATCTGGTCCGGACAGGAAGCCTCCGTGACCCACACCTGCCCATTCTCAATATGCAGATGATTCACGCCTCCGTTGATGCCAGAGATCTCCACATCCACATTCTCCTCCAGGGCAAACTGCTGCCCCACACCGCCAGCCACACGCACCTCAGCCACCGTTCCCTGCCCGGCATACCTTGCGCGGAACAATCCGTAACAGACAGCCAAAACCACACCGGCGAACACTAACACTCCTATGAAAATAAGATCATTTTTCCTGCTGCTTTTTTCCGCCATCTTCTACCTTAATTTCCCGCTTCCGCCTTGTGCCCGGCTATATACCCGACCAATGCCAGAATGAACAGGATATCGATCAGGATCGCCGCCGCAATAGAAGACATTCCGTAAAAGATTCCCGCCTTAGCCGCAATCCTCCCGATCACGGAAGGCATCAGGATGGAGCCGAAGCTTGCCGTAGTCAATACAAAACTCCACGATAAAGGATACTTCTCGATCAGCCTCCCGGAAAAAGAAACCGTAGTCGGATAAATTCCCGCCATGCTGTAGCCGAAGCCCATGATCCCTACCATGATCCACAATGTCGTTCGGCTCAACAGCAACAGAATAAAAAATCCCACCAAACCAGCCCCCATCACCGGCAGCAGCCGTTCCTTCGGTATCCTTGTACTCAGATACGCTGTGGTCAGCCGCCCTGCCAGGATCATGATCCAAAGCACACTTGCCGTCACCTGGGACAGGGACGGATCCAGCAATCCGGTATCCTTAAAATACGTGATCATCCATCCGATGACACCCTGCTCCGCACACAGATAAAAGAACAACGTACCGATACACAGATAAAACAGCGGCTCCCTAAAGAAAGCAAACTGACTCTTCTTTTGCTGTCCCCCTGCGCCTTCTCCATCTTTCTGCGCGGTCTCGTCAGCCTTCACATCCTCCGGGATCATCAGATACAAAAACCACACTAACACCCCCACAGCCACCATCAATCCACAGGCGTACACCCAATTACCGTCTGCACTTCTGGTGATCAGCATCAAAAGGATCGGGAACAGGAACGCACCGATAGCGAACATCCCATGCAGACCATTGATGATCCAGGCTTTACCCGGAGACAGACTATTGATCTTTTTATTGCAATAATTGCTTGCCGCCCCTCTCGCAAATCCGGTCAGGAAAAAAGCAAGCGCCAACAAAACATTATTATCAGAAAACAAGATCAACAGATACGCCGCACTGAAGAAAAATTCAAAAAACAAAATACTCCGCTTCGGACCGACCCACAGCGGCAGCGCACCCCCCAGAAAACTGGACAGCAGATTTCCCACCGAATGCAGACTCACGATCAACCCGCAAAACGTATATTCCAGTCCTCTGGCATCCCGTATGAAAGGAAGCAGCGAACCAATAGACAACGCCAGCATTCCGTTGATCAGAAACGTGCTGTACGTCAGCAAAAACTGCTTATTTTTCCTCTTATCTCCCAAAAAAGACATCCTTCGTCATTCCTTATACTTATAATTTATCACATTTGTGATCTCACCATTCACAATATCAAACCGGCAGATATAGGGATCCGTCTTCCCTTCAACGATCGGCGCATAATAGTGCCCGTCCTCCAGCCGTTCAATATAATAAGGTGTTCCATCCATTTCCGGGAAGCGACTCCGCACATCCTCGTAACTGCCAAGCCCGAACCCGGACAGCGTCCTGCTTCTTACGATCGTCGCCTTCGTCTGGTCGTAAAACGCATCGGAAGACGTGACCAGAAAATAATATCCCTGATCATGCCTCAGCTGAACCATTCCGCCAAGCTCCGTTCCCACATCATACACCGCTTTGATACGAAAACTCCTCTTATTGACCACATAGATCGCATTTCTGCCCACACTGGGAAAATAAATATCCGGGCCGTCAATAGTAAAGGATCTGGTGTAATGCCCGTCAAGCTCCGGAATATGCGCAGTCCGGCGCAGCGTGACATTCAGCCCGCCACTCCGCTTGTAAATATACATCGTCCCTGTCATCGAGCTCCACACATAGAACTGTCCGGTCGATGCATCGTAAGTGACATAATGCGGCCTCACACCTACCTGCTCAAAGCATTCCACTACCTCATATCCAACCTCCGTCCGCACATATGTGACCACCCTGTCATTATCCGTATCCACAACCATGAACAGCTCCCCATCCGACGCAATGGCATGCGGCCTGAACAGATTGATCCCCACAGGAGACCATCCCCCGGGGTCTGCACTGCAATCCCCCGCATGCAATACCTGCTGATTATAGGCATCTGCCAGATAGAATTCACCGTTTTTACTGTATACCTGGGTCGGCACATGAAAAGACCCCGGCGCCGCATTAGGTTCGTCATATGCGCACACATCGCCCGGTTTGGATTTCGCACGCACCTCCTGTTCGACAGCCAACGCCCGGATCCCTGTAACCGCGCTTGCAGCCAACAGAACACTCAAAGCCACCGTAACTGCCTTGAGTACCGTTTCCGCCATAGTCCCTTCTGCCGTTTTCTCTGTCGTTTTTCGTTTAATGTCTATGCGGTCGTTCTGATTTGACCTTTCCAAAATCATTCTAATCTCCTGTCACATGTATGATTCCGATCTTGCCCTCAAACGTCGGCGCAAATATGTGTTCCTTAATGGTTTCCGTCACATATCCGTCCCACTCCGCGTGCATATGTGCCGCCAAAACCTGCACCACATTGGAGTCCTTCGCATAAATCTCGTCAATAAACTTTTCCGTCACCTTATTCGGCACATAATTGCCGCTGTCATA
>CADBNO010000175.1 GCA_902796105.1 uncultured Lachnospiraceae bacterium
CGCATCCAGTTTATCACGGAGTCGATGATCATCTGTCTGATCGGCGGCGCTATCGGTGTGGCGTTGGGAATAGCGATGGGAGCAGCGGGAGCCAAGGCGATGGGATATGCGGCAAGTCCTTCCCTTAGCAGTATATTGGGATCGTTGGGATTTTCCCTTGCTATCGGCGTGTTCTTCGGCTATTACCCCGCGAGCAAAGCGGCGAAAATGAATCCGATCGAGGCGCTGCGGTATGAATAATAGCGGCAGGTATAATTCTATAAAAAATATGCAGGTAAAAATTTTAGACAAGAGAGAACGATTTATGATATACTGTGAAACAGGAGAGAAACTTGTTTCACAGTATTTTTTGTACAAAAAGGAGTAGAAAAGGATGAAGGTATTGGTATTGAACGGAAGTCCCAGAGTGGGCGGAAACACCTCCATCGCATTGGAGGAGATGCGGAAGGTATTTGTGGCGGAAGGCGTTGAGGTCGAGATCGTACAGATCGGCAATCGGGATATCAGAGGGTGTATCGCCTGCGGAACCTGCGCACAGAAGGGAAAATGTGTGTTTGATGATGTGGTGAATGAGCTTGCGCCGAAATTTGAGGCGGCTGACGGACTTGTGGTTGCGACACCAGTGTATTATGCGTCTGCAAACGCCACCTTGATCGCCTGTCTGGACAGATTATTTTACAGCACGAGCTTTGACAAGACCATGAAGGTGGGAGCCAGCGTGGTGTGCGCCAGAAGGGGCGGCTGTTCCGCGACATTCGATGAGCTGAACAAGTATTTTACCATCTGCAATATGCCTGTTGCGTCCAGTCAGTACTGGAACTGTATTCACGGAAGAGAAAAGGGGCAGGCTGAAATGGATGAGGAGGGAAAGCAGACCATGCGGGTGCTGGCTAGAAATATGACTTTCCTCATGAAGAGTATTGCCCTTGGCAAAGAGCAGTTCGGGCTGCCCGAGAAGGAACCGTGGACACCGACACATTTCATCCGGTAGGTGTGCATAGAGGATCAGAAAGGACGGATAAGAACAAATGAATGCACAGGAGATTTTGAAAAAAGTGGACCATACCCAGTTGAAGGCGTTTGCCACCTGGGAGGATATCGTGAAGCTCTGCGACGAGGCGGTACAGTATCATACGGCCAGCGTCTGCGTGCCGCCCGCCTATATTAAGCGGATACACGATACCTATGGGGACAAGCTTAATATCTGTACGGTGGTTGGTTTCCCGTTAGGATACAGTGTGACGGAGGCGAAGGCCTGCGAGGTGGAGCGGGCGCTTGCGGACGGTTGCCGGGAGATCGATATGGTGGTGAATATCGCGGATGTGAAGAACGGGTTGTTTGATAAAGTTGAGGAGGAGATCCGGACTTTAAAGAAAATCTGCGGAGAGCATATTCTGAAGGTCATCATTGAAACCTGTTATCTGACAGAAGAGGAAAAGATTGCCATGTGTAAGGCTGTCACTAATGCGGGGGCGGACTTCATCAAGACATCCACCGGCTTCGGCACGGGCGGCGCCACGAAAGAGGATGTGGAGCTTTTTAAGAAACATATCGGCCCGAAGGTGAAGATCAAGGCAGCCGGCGGCATTTCAGATCTGAAGGATCTGGAAATGTTTATTGAGCTTGGCTGTGAGAGGATCGGGACATCCCGTGCAGTAGGGCTTTTGAAGGGCGAGATGACGGAGGGGTATTGAAACATGGAGAATGAGTTGATCCGGACAAGACTTCAGGCGCTTCGCGCATTAATGGCGGAGGAAAAGATCGATTACTATATGATCCCTACCGCTGATTTTCATCATTCGGAATATGTGAGTGATCATTTCAAGGTGCGGGAATATTTCTGCAATTTCAGCGGCTCCAACGGGACGCTTCTGGTGTGGCGGGACGGGGCCGGACTCTGGACGGACGGCAGATATTTTATACAGGCGGAAAAGGAATTGGAGGGCACCGGGGTGACGCTGTACCGGATGCAGGAAGAAGGGGTTCCCACAATAGAAGACTTTCTGAGAACGCATATGCCTGAAGGGGGATGTCTGGGCTTTGACGGCAGAACTGTCCCGACAAAGCAGGGGAAGAAATACGAGAGTATATTTCAGGAAAAGCAGGTGCGTTTCGCCTATGAGAAGGACCTGGCAGAGACCCTTTGGACGGATCGGCCGGCATTTCCGGCAGGACGGATGTATGTGATCCCGGAGGATGTTGCCGGGAGAACCGTATCGGAGAAATTAGCGGATGTGCGGGCGAAGGTCAGGGAGAAGCCAGAGCAGACCGGGGGCGCGAAGGCAGACGCATTTTTGCTCACGAAGCTGGATGATATCATGTGGCTTTTGAATCTTCGCGGTTGCGATGTGGAATGCAATCCGGTGGCCATGTCTTATTTTTATCTGGATGCGGACCGGGCGGTTTTGTTCATACAAAAGGAAGCAATAGCGGGAGACAGCGTGGTGCCGGGCAGTGAGCGGCTGAAGCTGAAATTAAATTATGGCTGCGGAGACCATTTGCAGAAGTGCGGGATCGAAATCCGGGAGTATGGGGAGATAGTTGATTTTCTGAAACGATTACCTGCAGGGTTAAAGGTGATGATCGATGACAGATACTGCAGTTATACGCTTTACAAAGTACTGCAGATGAGGCATGCAGGAGACAACGTGATCCCGGCGCACAATCCCACGGAGGCGTTAAAGGCGGTCAAAAACCCGGTGGAGCTTGCCAATATGGAGAGGATCTTCTTAAAAGACAGCGTGGCGCTTACCCGATTCATATACTGGCTGAAGACACATATCGGGAAAACGGAGATCACGGAAGTTTCCGCAGCGGACAAACTGGAACAATTCCGCAGGGAGATCCCGGAGTTTATCGATCTGTCTTTTCCGACCATTGCCGGGTATAGGGCTAACGCGGCAATGATGCATTATGAGGCAACGCCGGAGAAGCATGCGGTATTGAAGCCGGAGGGAATGCTTTTGGTTGACTCGGGCGGACAATATATGGGAGGCACCACGGATGTGACCAGAACCATTGTTTTGGGACCGGTCTCTGACGAGGAAAAGTATCATTATACATTGGTGCTGCAGGGTATGCTGCAGCTGACAAACGCCAGATGGCTTCACGGCTGTTCCGGAAGGAATCTGGATATCCTGGCGAGAAAGCCGCTGTGGGAGATCGGATTGGACTATAAATGCGGTACCGGACATGGCGTGGGATATATCCTGAATGTACATGAGGGACCACAGAGCATGCGCTGGCGGTTCGCCGCGGACGGCGTGGAAGCGGTGCTGGAGGACGGGATGGATATCACCAATGAGCCAGGGGTCTATATTGAGGGAAGTCACGGGATACGGATCGAAAATGTGATGGTCGCGAAAAAAGACACGAAGAATGAATACGGGCAGTTTATGCATTTTGATACCTTGACCTGGGTGCCGGTCGATATGGCAGCGGTCGATCTGCAGATCCTTCCCGGGGAGAGCGTGGAGCAGTTGATCGCTTATCAGAAAACTGTTTTTGAGAAAATTTCTCCCTACCTGAATGAGGAAGAGAGAGGCTGGCTCTTGCGGGAAACCACCGTCTGATGGACGGATAGGTCACGTTGTGTACCGAATCAGTTATCGAGGTGTATCAGTTATCGAATTGAAGCAGTTCAATGCCGTCGAGCATGTAGCTATCCAGCCAGTCCAGACGGTTTTGTTGAAACACAAGCAGATCCTGAATATCGGAAGTAACTTGATATTCAGGCCATCTGTCCTGTTCGCGGAGCAGAGCACCGGTTGAGGTCAACAGATATTCGTTGGCGTTCAACATAGAAAGGACATTCTCTGTCGACAGAAAAGTTTTCCGGCAGCCGTTCCAACGCGGCAGCAGTTCGGACAGGGTCTCTTCGGTACTGAAGAATAAAAGCTGCTTCATGACCGGAGTGGTATAGACATGGGTGTAATCTGTGTCAAAAACAGAAAAAAGGTCGGCCTCATAATCATAGGCATTTCCGAAAGTGAAATCCAAATCCCATGGGATTTCCCGTACTTTGTAGTCATATTCCGCTTTGCCAGAAACGTTTTCATCATTCGGCACATCTACGGCATAATAGGTATTCTTAAACGCATTGTCCTGTGCGCTTACAGCTAAATTGAACAACATTCGGTCGCAGAGATTGGAAAGATACACATAGGAGAGGGCATGCTCAAAGCTGTATAGTTCTGGATCATAATAGCGGAAAATCGTATATTGGTTCAACAGCGGGTACCAAGCAGATTCATAATTGCTGATCGTATCAGGGTACATGATTCGCAGGGTCTGGGCGATGCGCCAGTTGTTATCGATGGATTCGTATACTGCATCCGTGTCTGGCAGCATTTCATCCACGCTTTTGTAGAGATAATCATTTTCGTCTAAAGCGACCTTTTTGGCGTCTACTGGCTCGACCAAACAATACAATCCCTGGTATTCATTGTCTAACAGCAATTCTGCATATTGCATTGTGGCGCCGGATTCATTTATCTCTGTATTGGCGGCGGCGAATTGATTCCAAAGCTGAGAGGCTGTAATTTCCCGGATTCTTGTCCGATCTGTGACGAGAGAGTTCAGCTTCCAGTCATCATCGCAGCGCATGCCGAGCAGAGGAAGTTTTTGTTTTTTTCCGTTTTCATCCTTTAGATGAAGAGAATAGGACTGCTTGTCAAACACGGAGGTTGTTGCGCCTTTGGAATGATACTTTACACGGGCGGTACTAAGCTCATAATGTCCCGGTTGGGTAACGGGATCCCAGATATCTATGGTACCATAATACTGGATTTTCGATTCGTATACGTATTTGTCAGGATCGACGTAATAATCGATCGACTCTGGAGCGATTTCCTGTTCGGTATGGATATTGATGACCGGCATACCAGTTGGTATTAGGTTGAGCTGGATATAAGAGGTCTTGCCTATCAGATAGACGGAAAAGCTGTGATTCTTACGGATTGCACTTGCTTTGTCGTGAATATAGTCATCCGCGAGGATATAGGCGGAATAGCCAGCTGGCGCGATGAGACTGCCATCCCATGATTCCTCGGACTTGTTTTGGGGAAAATATAAAGTATTGTTGGATTGGTCATAGGGGAGAGCAGTATTGTGAAAGGACAGGACGGAATCCCCATAGGGTACGCAGGTGCGATCTTCAAGCAAATGGGCGAGCATATCGGGGAAAATCAGGTGCATTCCCATGAACTGTGTGCTTTGAACCCGGATTTCCAGAATCAGAAACAGGCAGAACAGTATAGTTGTGCCGAATAGCATAATATGTCGTTTTTGTCCTTGCTTTAACATGGTGCCGATTGTAATCCTTCCGTGTTTTCGTCTGAAGTATTGTGTATGCGTTTTGTGAATATTTTGCCTTAAATTATCTTTTTTTGCAATCTTTTTTCTCTAAAAAGATTATAAATTTTTCTCGCTAAGTTGATTTTTTATTGATTTTATAGGTATCGTCATGTATAATAATAAAAGTTGTGGATGAGCCACAAAAGATACAAATGTGACAGGATATGTTGACATACATATTTAAGTCCAAAAATATTAAAGGAAAGAGGTTAAAAAATATGGCAATTGATTTGACCAAGTACGGCATCACCGGAACCACAGAGATCGTTTACAATCCGTCCTATGATCAGCTGTTCAAGGATGAGACTGATCCCAGCCTGACAGGCTATGACAAGGGACAGGTTACAGAGCTTGGCGCTGTTAACGTTATGACCGGTATCTATACCGGACGTTCTCCTAAGGATAAGTTCATCGTAGATGATGAGAAGGCTCATGACACTGTGTGGTGGACATCCGAGGAGTATCCCAACGACAACCACAGAGCTACCAAGGAGGCATGGGACGCTTGTAAGAAGCTGGCTGTAGAGGAGCTGTCCAACAAGAAGCTGTATGTAGTAGACGGTTTCTGCGGAGCGAACAAGGACACCCGTCTTGCGGTTCGTTTCATCGTTGAGGTTGCTTGGCAGGCTCATTTTGTAAAGAACATGTTCATCCGTCCTACGGATGAGGAGCTGGCAAACTTCGAGCCGGATTTCGTTGTTTACAATGCATCCAAGGCTAAAGTTACCAATTATAAGGAGTTGGGTCTCAACTCTGAGACAGCAGTTCTCTTCAACGTAACCAGCAAGGAGCAGGTTATCCTGAACACCTGGTACGGCGGCGAGATGAAGAAGGGTCTGTTCTCCATGCAGAACTACTTCCTGCCTCTGAACGGCATGGCTTCCATGCACTGTTCCGCAAACACTGATATGGACGGTAAGCATACCGCAATCTTCTTCGGTCTGTCCGGAACCGGTAAGACCACACTGTCCACAGATCCGAAGCGTCGTCTGATCGGTGATGACGAGCACGGCTGGGATGACAACGGTGTGTTCAACCTGGAAGGCGGCTGCTACGCAAAGGTTATCAACCTCGACAAAGAGTCTGAGCCCGATATCTACAATGCGATCAAGAGAGACGCTCTGCTTGAGAACGTTACCGTAGATGCTAACGGCAAGATTGATTTTGCGGATAAGTCCGTAACCGAGAATACCCGTGTTTCTTATCCGATCGAGTTCATCAACAATATTGCTCAGGAAGTGAATAAGGTTTCCGCAGGTCCTGCTGCTGAGAACGTGATCTTCCTTTCCGCAGATGCATTCGGCGTACTGCCTCCTGTATCCATTCTGACTCCGGAGCAGACACAGTACTACTTCCTGTCCGGATTTACGGCTAAGCTGGCAGGTACCGAGCGCGGAATTACCGAGCCCACACCGACCTTCTCCGCATGCTTCGGCCAGGCATTCCTGGAGTTGCATCCTACCAAGTACGGTGAGGAGCTGGTAAAGAAGATGCAGAAGTCCGGCGCTAAGGCTTATCTGGTAAATACCGGTTGGAACGGCACCGGCAAGAGAATCTCCATCAAGGATACCCGTGGTATCATCGATGCAATCCTGAACGGTGATGTAAACAAGGCTCCTACTAAGAAGATCCCTTACTTTGATTTCGAGGTTCCTACCGAGCTGCCCGGCGTTGATCCTGCAATCCTGGATCCTCGCGACACTTATGCTGATGCAGCACAGTGGGAGGAGAAGGCAAAGGATCTGGCTGGCAGATTCATCAAGAACTTCAAGAAGTATGAAGGCAATGAGGCTGGTAAGGCACTGGTAGCTGCAGGTCCTCAGCTGTAAGATATCTTATAAGAACCTGCAAAGCAGGTTCAGCAGGTTTTGCGTAGCGAAAGCTGCGTAGTTCCGTAAGGAACTTATAAGATATATTGCAATAAACTTGAAATTCCCTGAAAAATACAGTTGTATTTTTCAGGGAATTTCGATATAATAGAATTAACCTGAAATGCACGATAAACCTTGTTAGTTTTGAACCTACATTTACTTTAAACGGGATTCCTACATTGCTGTATGGCTGTCAGGCCCCCACTTTCGCAAGAAAGGATCGCAGGGGAAGACAAAAGTACGGTTGCGGTCACCCACCTAGCTTTGCTAGGAGTCAAAAAACAAGGGG
The DNA here is from genome assembly GCA_902796105.1 of uncultured Lachnospiraceae bacterium. Classification (GTDB taxonomy): domain Bacteria; phylum Bacillota; class Clostridia; order Lachnospirales; family Lachnospiraceae; genus Acetatifactor. Next base: position 7,516 of record CADBNO010000175.1, read on the forward strand.
CGGCATTTTGGGTGTAAAGCGTACAAAAGAGAGAGCAGTCTGCATAAGACTGCTCTTTTAAGTTTTTATAAAGGAGAGTATCGGGGTAAGATATAGTTGAAAAAAAATAAGAGACAGCAAACGACGTTATTGACCCGGGAAGAAAGGATTCGATTCAAGGTATGGATCTGCATATTGGGAATCCTTCTGCTCGTTTTTTTGTTTACCGGAAGACTGCTCACAGATCAGAATCAGCCGGATATACCGGACCAGAAGCCTGTGCCGAAATATGAACGGTTGGAGAATGTATGGGTGATCGAGATCGGCGAGGAAAATGTCCTGTTATATCGAAACGGTATAGAGGAGAGTTATGATCTGGGGACTACAGGTGACGGTTCGTTGTATCAGCCGGACTGGGGGGACAGAGAGCAGGTTGCAGATGTGCTTTTGGCTGACGGGCAGGTGATCGGGCTTGTGCCTGTCACGGATAAGCTCCATGGTGTGATCCTGGGGGCGGATGAGAACGGGATTGAGGTTCAGGGCTATGGAAAGCTGCCGTTGGCTGTGGATTATAAGGGATATCGGATCTATAATACGCTGTCAATGTGTACCTACAGGGATCTGGCGTTCGGCTATGATTTTGCGGATCTGGTGATGAAAGACGGCGAAGTCTGTGGAATCCTCATGGTGCGGGAAGAGACCATGGAAGATATCCGGGTGCTGATCAAAACAAATGATTTCGCTGACCGATTGCACCAGAAGCTGGTATTTACCTGCGATTCCGATTTTGAGATCCGTTATGGCGGGGCGGAAGCTGTGACAGAGCAGTTTCCGGCCGGCAGGGAAATTACCGTGGAAGCGGGAAGTGACTATCTGACGCAGGGGAGACTGGTTATCGAACCGCAGGCGTTGACCGGGAAGGTCATTTTGAAAAATATAAAGAGAAGTCAGGGGATACCGGAATATAGAGGCAGGGTAGAACTGATACCGGAAGATGACGGGTTTGCGGTGGTCAACGAGCTGTTACTGGAGGATTATCTGTATTCCGTGGTCCCCAGCGAGATGCCTGCCTCTTATGGGATGGAGGCGTTGAAGGCGCAGGCAGTCTGTGCAAGGACATATGCATATGGGCACATGCAGCATGCCGCGTATCCGGCATATGGGGCGCATGTGGATGACAGTACGGCTTTTCAAGTCTATAATAATATTGTGGAGCAGAGCAGTACCACGCAGGCGGTGAAGGAGACACACGGCAGCCTTCTGTATACTGGCGCCGGTGAACTGGCTGGGACATATTATTATTCGACGTCCTGCGGAGTGGGGACGGATACCGCTATCTGGAAAGCCGGCGAGACGGATGCTTATCGTTATCTGCAGGCGAAGGCGATCCGGGAGGAAAGA
>CADBNO010000176.1 GCA_902796105.1 uncultured Lachnospiraceae bacterium
AGGCAGACGGATATCCATGTGGCAACCTGTGCCAATGTGACCATGGGGATGCAGGGAAAACAGATCACACCTATGGAGGAGTTGGCTTCGCAAGGGGCCATTGGCTTTACGGATGATGGTATCCCCCTGATGGATGTGGAGATCGTGAGGGAGGCTATGAGACGGGCAAAGGCGCTTCATATGCCTATCAGTTTTCATGAGGAGGATCCGGCGCTCATCGCACAGAATGGTGTGAACCGCGGCAAAGCCAGCGAGTATTACGGGATTGAGGGTTCGCCGAAGGAGGCGGAGTACACCTTGATCGAGAGAGATCTGAAGTTGGCATTGGAAACCGGCGCAAGCATTGACATCCAGCATATCAGCACAGCGGAGGGCGTGGAGCTGGTACGTCAGGCCAGAAAGAAAGGCGACAATATTCATGCGGAGGCGACGCCTCATCACTTTACATTGACGGAGGAGGCAGTGATCAAATACGGCACTTTGGCGAAAATGAATCCCCCGTTGCGCACGGAAGAGGACAGACTTGCGATCATCAAAGGGTTGCAGGACGGCACGATCGAGATGATCGCGACAGATCATGCGCCTCATGCACCGGAGGAGAAGGCAAAGCCCCTGACCCAGGCGCCCAGTGGGATCATTGGGTTGGAGACATCTCTGGCGCTGGGAATTACGGAACTGGTGAAAAAGGGATATCTGACCATGATGCAGCTGCTGCGCCTGATGAGCACTAACCCGGCAGCGCTGTATCGTCTGGATGCGGGGTATCTGGCGGAAGGCGGTCCGGCGGACATTGTTCTGATCGATGAAGACGGTAAGATGGTGGCTGGGGATTACGTGTCTAAATCCGTGAATTCGCCTTTTACGGGCTGGGAGCTGACCGGTGTGGTGAAGGCTACCATCTGTGACGGCAAAGTGGTATACGAACGGTAACGGGGTGTAGATTTTGGGCAGAGGAAGATAGGGAACGCTGCCGGGACAGCGGAATTCTTAAGAAAAATTCAGGATATCCGTCATAAGATTAAGGATTCCGGAAGTTGTGAAAACAGGCGAGTTGTGTTATAGTGTTTTAAGTGTTTTGGGTAGGACAGATCGCATAAAGGAGCGGATAAAAGAGATGCCTGCTTATTTTTCCATGATTTTTACGTGCAAGAAAAATATGGAATTTGAGGGACTGATACAGGATTTTTGTGATAGCCTGATGAATGCCGGATTTGTATTTCAAAGCGGTTACTGGGGGTATGAGGAAGATTCTTTATCGGAGATCGTAGCATGGAATCAGCAGAAGCTTAGGGAGGATCATGAACCTGATCCGAAAGCGGCATATCTGACAGGCTACAAGCAGATCATGTTTACATACGGCGGTTTCTCAGAAGTGCGTATGTTTGTGCAGAATTATAAAGAGGACGATACATTTTCGTTTCATGTGGTCTTGCCGGAGGACGAGATGATCCTGTGGATGAAAGGAAGGCCGGACTACGACAGGAAAAAAGTAAAGAGACTTTTGGCGGTTTGCGAAAGGATCTGGCAGCGTCCTTATGTAGAGAGAATACAGACAGAGCTGGAATTATCGGATCCGTTGTCTGAGGAGGAAGAAATCCGCAAGGGGGCGGAGCCGGGAGCAGAGCCGTTTGCAATACTGGCCGGCGAGCTTTGGGAAATGTGGAAGGAAAACAGTCTCTATGTTGAAAAATATGTCTGTCGCCGGATCCAAAGAGATGGTGTGATCATCAGCAGGCGCGGAGCACAGGATAAGGAGTTGGCTATGAATCAGGAATTACAGGACAGGATCATTGCACTGATCGAGGAGATTTTGATGGTGCCATCGGGTACGATCACGGCTGATACACGGATCGAAGAGGTGGAGGAGTGGGATTCACTCATGCATGTGACGATCATCGGTGAACTGGAGGAACAGTTGGGAGTAAAGATCCCGCTGGAGGATGCGATTGAATTGAAGAGTATGCCGGAATTGCTGGAGAAAGCGGGCTGTCTATGAGTGTGACACTGCGTGCGATCGAGGAAGGTGATCTGGAAATCATTATGCGTTGGCGCATGGCGGAGGAGATCACCCGGTATATGAACACCAACCCGAAATTAACACTTGAGGGGCAGAAAAAATGGCTCGCAGACATTCGGGAAAATAAGGATGTGCGCTATTGGCTGATCCGGGTGGAGGGGGAGCCGGCAGGGGTCATTAACCTGACGGGACTTACCAAAGCAGACGGTGTGCTGGGGTGGGCCTATTATGTGGGAGAACAGAGATTGCGCAGTATTCAGACGGCATTGGCGCTGGAGATGAGTATGTATGATCATGCGCTGATCGAACTGGGAAAAAGCGCAGTGATCAGTGATGTGTTCTCGCTAAATAAAGGAGTGATCCAGCTACACAGGATCTGCGGCTGCGAGGTGGTGGAGGAGAAAAAGAACCACATTCTGAAGGAAGGCGTCTATTACGATGTGACGTTTATGCGTATGACAGCTGAGCATTGGAAAGAGATTCGCGGTGATAAGAAATACGAGAAAATTTCTTTCCTCTGAGTTCCCAGACTGTGTTTGAACGATTGCGACAGACCGATACAAACCGGGTTTTGGGAAGAATGGAAGAAAAAGGAGCGCAATATGAACAAAACGATACAATTCGGCAATCATACCATCAGTGAGGATTCGCCTGCTTTTGTCATAGCGGAGATGTCGGCCAATCATCTGATGGATTTTGACAGGGCGGTAGCGGTGATGCAGGCGGCAAAGGACGCGGGAGCGGATGCTGTGAAGATTCAGACTTATACTGCGGACACGATCACGCTCGACTGTGATGATCCCTGTTTTCAGATTACGCAGGGAACACTGTGGGACGGAACCACACTGCACAAATTATATCAGACCGCATATACGCCATGGGAATGGCAGCCGAAGCTGCAGGAGAAGGCGTATGAGATGGGATTGGAATTTTTCTCTTCGCCCTTTGATCACACGGCGGTGGATTTTCTGGAGGAAATGCAGGTGCCGGCCTATAAGATTGCCAGCTTTGAGATCACGGATATCCCATTGATCAGAAAGATCGCAAGACTGGGGAAGCCTATGATCTTTGCCACGGGGATTGCCAGACTGGCGGATATTGAGCTGGCACTGGATACCTGTAAGCAGGAGGGGAATGAGGATGTGATCCTGCTCAAGTGTACTTCCGCGTATCCGGCGCCCTATGAGGATATCAATCTGAAAACCATTCCATCTATGGCACAGACGTTTGACTGCCTGACCGGGCTCTCAGATCACAGTATGGGACATGCCGTGGCAGATGCAGCGGTGGCTTTGGGCGCCAGGGTGGTGGAGAAACATCTGACTCTGCGCAGGGCGGATGGAGGCGCGGATGCAGCGTTTTCTATGGAGCCGGAGGAATTTAAGCTGATGGTGGATAATATCCGCAAGATTGAGCTGGCGCTTGGCAGAGTCACGTATGAACTGACTGAAAAGCAGACGAGAGAAAGGGAACACTCCCGTTCTCTGTTTATCGCACAGGACATGAAGGCGGGAGATGTGTTTACCCCGGAGAATCTGCGCTCGGTGCGTCCGGGGTGCGGACTTCACACGAAGTATTATGAGGAGCTTCTGGGAAAGAAGATCACAAAGGATGCGAAGCTGGGAACACCGATGAGCTGGGATCTGGTGGCGTTTGAGGCAGGAGTATAGGCGGATTGCGGAGTGATGTGCAAAGCAGAAGGATACGCAAAGCACAAGAATGCGTAAATCGGGCTGAAGGGTTGGAAGCGGGTTATGTTAGTGGTTCGGGCAGATGGAAATGCCAAGATTGGAGCGGGGCATCTGATGCGTTGCCTTACGATCGCTGATGCGGTGCAGAGGCTGTCTGCGCGGGAAGATGTGAATGCAAACGGAAGCAAGGAGATCATGTTTATATGTGCGGATGAGGATTCGGCCAGGCTTGCCCAGGACAGAGGGTATCGGGCGGATGTGCCGGGAACCGGGGCGGATATCTGGAGTCCGGGGATCACGGGCCCCAACCACACTATATTAGTGGATCACTATGATGTCACGGATGCCTATCTGGAAGGATTGCAGCAATATGGTAAGGTGTTTATGCTGGATGATATGCAAAAGCATGCGTATCCGGTGGACGGTGTGATCAATTATAATGTGTTTGCTGATGCGGAAATATATCAAAAACTATATGCCGGGCAACAGACAGAGTGCTTTTTGGGAGCTAAATATGCTCCTTTGCGGGAACAATTTCAGCAGGTGAATTACGAGATCCGTCCCGAAGTCAGGCAGGTACTGCTCACAACCGGAGGCGGAGACCGGGACAATATAGCCGGACAGATCCTGGATGAAGTTTATTCATCGGACATGGTGTACCATGTGTTGGTGGGCAGGTTTTCCCCTAATTTCGCGTACTGGCAGGAAAGAATGCAGGCGCAGCCGAATATACAAGTGCATTATGACGTGCAGGATATGGCAGGGATGATGCAGATGTGCGATCTGGCGATAACGGCAGGCGGCAGCACGATCTACGAGCTGGCTGCGGTCGGTGTCCCTTTTGTGTGCTTCTCTTATGCGGAGAATCAGGAGGCGTTAGTGGAGTACATCGGACGGGCGCAAACCGGGGGGAGTGCCGGTGCATGGCACATTGATCCGGCAAAATGCAGGAAAAGGATCAAGGACATCTATACGGATCTGTGTCGGGATCGGGAATTGCGCAGACAGTACGGCGCACGTGAGCGGACGTTGACGGACGGGCAGGGAGCCTTGAGATTGGCAAAGATTCTGATGGCAGAGACAGGTACAACGGATCGGAAAAATGAAGGATAAAGTCAAAAAAACAAAAAATAACATGCGTTATCATATTGCAGCTGCCATCATTTTTGCAATATTTCTTGCAGCTTTTCTGTGTGTTCAGATGAGAAACCGGGGTCAGGTCCGGTATGATGTGGTGGTTTTCGGAGACAGTATGGTCGGGTTATGCAGAGATGAGACTTCTGTGACAGCCGTGCTGGGTGAAATTTTGCAGCGACCGGTTTTCAGTGCGGCGTTCGGCGGAACCTGTATGGCTGTGCAGGATGAAGATCTGGAAGTGAATTATACGATGGCGTTGTTAAATATGGTGAGTCTGTCCAAGGCGATAGCGGCGGATGACTTCGGCGCGCAGATGACGGTGCGCAGCCGTCGGGCCATCACGGATTATTTTGCGGAGGTGATCGAAGAGCTTCCGCAGATTGATCTTGAAAAGACGGAGACGATCGTGCTGGCCTATGGATTGAATGATTATCATGCGGGTATTCCGGTGGACAATGCGAAAGATCCCTTTGATGAGAATACGTTTGGCGGTGCGTTGCGCAGTGTGCTGCGGACGATGCAGAAGAAATATCCCGGTCAGCGCATCATTCTGATGACGCCGACCTACACCTGGTATCTTGCAAACGGATTGACCTGTGAAGAATATGTCACCGGCGAAGCTTTTTTGGAAACTTATGTGGATAAAATGATGGAGATCGCAGCGGAATTTGACGTGGAGGCGATTGATCTGTATCATGATATGTACAGGCACGAGACATGGGAGGATTGGAGCCTTTATACGATTGACGGGCTTCATCCGGATCAGGAGTCGAGGCGATGGATAGCAAAGAGACTGGCGGAAGTGATAGAGACGGAGTGAACGGAATGGTGGCATGGATCGGAAAGTCCCCTGCAGAGGCTGTGCGGGCGTGGGCTTCAGGGATAAAAAAAGAGCATAAGACGGCATTTGCGGCAGCGTTTCTCATCGGATTGATGATCCATCTTCCGGTGATGTTGTCGGATATCCCGAATCATGACGGGTTGGGAAGCCTTTATTTTGACCAGAATATGATCACATCCGGAAGGTGGTTTTTGACGGTCGCCTGCGGGTTTTCCACCTACTACACGATCCCCTGGGTGATCGGACTGCTGGGACTTGTTTTTCTGGGATTTACCGCTGTAGCTCTCACAGAACTTCTGGAGGTAAAAGATGCGGTGGCGATCGTGCTGATCAGCGGGCTGCTGGTCAGTTTTCCGGCGCTGGCCTCCACCTTTGCTTATGTGTTTACTATGGATGGCTACATGCTGGCGTTATGTTTTGCTGTCTTGGCGGTTCTGTGTACGAAGAAATATAAACGGGGATTCGTGGGCGGCGCGGTCTGTCTGGCACTGAGTATGGGAACTTATCAGGCGTACCTGCCTTTTGCCATATTGTTGTGTCTGTATGAGGTTGTGGTAATCTTCGGCGGGGAGTCTGAGGTTAAAGAAAAGGTTAGACGGGCATTAAGGTATCTCTATATGGGGGTATTGGGACTGGCATTCTATTATGTGATCCTGCAGATGCTTCTTGGGATCCAGGGGAAGAAATTGGCTTCCTATCAGGGAATAAATGGCGGGATCAGCGGTGCGTCGGCAGGAAGCGGGTTCGGCCCGGACACCATCCTGCATATGTACCGGGATTTTATCAGCTTTACGATGCGGGGGAATGTGCTCTTTACCAATGTGTTTGCCTTGGCTGCTGTGGTGGTTTTGGCCGGCGCTGCGGTATTTACCGGGGGCAGACTGATCCGTCGCAGAAAATTGTGGAAGAATCCTCTGTTTTTCGGTATAATAGCAGTGGCAGTGCTGGCGGCGCCGCTGGCGACAAATGTGATCCTGCTGATCTCTCCGGATGTGACCTATCATTTGCTGATGCGGTATCAGTGGGTGGTGTACCTGATCCTGATGACGGCATTTGTGAGCAGATACGGGTGTGGATACAGGGACGGATATGGCAGGAGTAACGGGATTGTCTGGCTCGGCATGGCGGCGGCCTTTGCGTTGGTGTTCAACTATGCGCTGGCAGACAATATCGGTTATTCAAACCTGCAGAAACGCTATGAGAAGACCTATGCATACTGCGTGCGTCTGCTGGATCGGATCGAGCAGACCCCCGGTTATTATCAGGGGATACCGGTCGCAATGGTAGGTGTGGTGGGATATGAGCCTTTTCCGGTGACGGATCTTACATTGCCCGTCACCTCGAATATGATCGGTTTGAACGGAGATACGCTTTTGTACACCGGCGAGAACTATGAATTATTTATCCGGAATTATCTTGGCGCAAGCCTGAACATTCTGACACCGGAGGAGATGGGGGACATTTACTATTCGAAGGAATACATCGAGATGGAGAGTTTTCCTGCGGCATCTTCCGTGAAACTGGTGGACGGGATCATTTATGTGAAGACGGAAAATGCGGGGAGAGATTAAACTATGGCGGTTTTATCTATTGTTTTGCCTGCTTACAATGAAGAACAGAATATCGGGAATACGGCTAAGGTGTTGGCGGAGCTTTTGGAACGGCAGGGGATCGAATACGAGCTGGTGTTTATCAGCGACGGCTCTGTAGACGGAACCTATGAGGAGATATTGAAGGCTGCAAAAGAGAACCCGAATGTCAAGGGGGCGCAGTTTTCCAGAAATTTCGGCAAGGAGGCGGGGATTTTTGCCGGTCTTGAGCTTGCTACGGGAGATGCGGTGATCGTTATGGATTGTGATCTGCAGCATCCGCCTGAGGTGATCCCGCAGATGTGGGAGAAGTGGCAAAACGGAGCGGAGATCGTGGAAGGGATCAAGTCTGACAGAGGAAAGGAGAGCTTGGGATATAAGCTGTCTGCGGGACTTTTCTACAGGATCATGAGCAGGCTGATCCGGATCGACATGAGTGCGTCATCGGATTTTAAGTTGCTGGATCGCAAGGTGGTCAATGTGCTGCTTGAACTGCCGGAACGGAATACTTTTTTCCGGGCGCTGACGTTTTGGGCCGGCTTTCAGAAGGAAACCGTGGAATATGAAGTGCAGGCGAGAAAGTACGGGGAGAGCAAGTGGTCTTTCTGGAGCCTGATGAAGTATGCGATCAGTAATGCGACATCTTTCAGTACCATGCCGCTCCAGATGGTGACGGTGTTTGGTGCGGTTTCTATTCTGGGAAGTGTGATCCTGTTCATACAGACTCTGGTGCGGTATTTTATGGGAGCCAGCGTGGAGGGCTTCACCACAGTGATCCTTTTGATCCTGATCATCGGTGGCTTTATCATGCTGAGTCTGGGGATCATCGGACACTACATCGCCAGAGTCTATGAGGAAGTGAAAGGAAGACCGAAATATATCATCAGCCGGGTGACGGACAATGTGGCAGGGAATGTCACGGGAGCCTGGAAACGCGAGAGGAGATAACAAAGCGATGATCAATTTCAATGTACCGCCTTATGTGGAAACGGCGGCGGGATATATACAGGAGTGTGTAAAAAATCAGAAGATCTGCGGCGACGGGGCTTATACGAAAAAGTGTAATGAGTGGATCGAGAAAAAGACGGGGACGGCAAAGTGCCTGCTGACGACTTCCTGTACCCATGCCACGGAGATGGCTGCGTTACTGGCTGAAGTGGGACCGGGGGATGAGGTGATCATGCCCTCTTATACCTTTGTGTCCACGGCAGACGCCTTTGTGCTTCGGGGGGCTACGCCGGTGTTCGTGGATATCAGACCGGACACCATGAATATTGATGAGACGAAGATTGAAGCGGCGATCACAGAGCGCACAAAGGGTATC